>DAONZY010000014.1:0-41712 GCA_035407085.1 Deltaproteobacteria bacterium
GAACCATTCGGGCTGATCAACATCGGTGATGACGCGGCCTTCTTCAAGCTCTGCGACGATGCGACCGAGTTCGATAATGAAGGTGACGAGTTTGGCGCTTCGCTATTCGGTACGTTGAACGAAAAAGATAGCCGCTTGCATGTCCTGATCGGCTCGCGCAAGTTTACCGAGGGGTGGAGCAGTTGGCGCGTGTCAACAATGGGGCTGCTCAACATGGGGCAGGGCGAAGGTTCCCAGATCATCCAGCTCTTCGGGCGCGGGGTGCGGCTCAAGGGTAAGGAGTATTCGCTGAAACGGAGTACGCCGGGGCAGCGGCCAAAGGGGCTGCATCTGGACAAGCTGGAAACGCTCAATATTTTCGGTGTTCGCGCCAGCTATATGGCGCAGTTTAAACAGTATCTGCAGGAGGAAGGTGTCACTACCAGCGATGAGATTATTGAGCTGGATTTTGAGACACGACCTTCTCCGCATTTTCCAAAGGACAAGCTGAAATCACTGGCCTTGAAGGACGGCTACAAGGATAACCAGAAAAACGGTTTCAAGCGCAGCCATTATCCATGGCTGTATGAGATCCCGGCGACCTTTGCCGGAAAGATCAAGATGCCCCACATTGAGCTGGATCTTTACCCTCGGCTGGAAGCCTTGAGCAGCCAGGATAAAGGGGCAAACTCGCCTGCTACCACTGTCAGGCAGACAGGCAAAATTGCTTCGGCAACTATGGCAATGTTCGATTTTGACCGGATATTTATGGCTGTGCAGGAGTATAAACTGCAACGAAGCTGGAGCAATCTGCGGCTGGATCGCAAGCGATTGGAGTCATTCTGCTTGGGGGCCAACAATTGGTACACACTTCATATCCCGGCCTCGGAGCTTGCAATCAAGGCGATTGCCGATATTCGCAAGCAGGAGGACATTCTCATTCGGCTACTGCAGGATTACACTGATCGTTTCTACAAAGCCCTGAAAAACGCCTATGAAGGGCAGTTCTACGAGGTAGTGAATGTGCGCGGAGATGATGACACCATGCTCAAGGTTTATCACTTTGAGATTGATGATACCGACGATGGCCAGGAGTACAAAAAACGTCTGGAAGAGCTGCAGAAACTTGTTGTGTCAGGTCAACTTGGTCAGGCAGGCAAGTGGAATGCAAACCAGATGGTGGCTATCTGTTTTGACCGCCATTTGTATTATCCGCTGATCTCAATTGAGGGGAATGTACCGCTCAAGATGCGTCCGCTAGCCTTCGATGCACCCAGCGAGATTGAGTTTGTGAGAGATCTGGAGGCGTTTTACACATCACCCGCAGGAAAAACGGCCATCGGCAACCGCAGCCTCTATCTGCTGCGTAATGCCGATACGAAAGCCAAGGGACTGGGTTTTGCCATGGCTGGCAACTTCTACCCTGATTTTCTGCTCTGGCTGGTGGATGACACAACGGGACAGCAGTGGCTGAACTTCATCGATCCGAAAGGGATTCGTCAGATTAATCTGACTGATCCCAAATTTGGACTGTATCAAGAGGTCAAAGTGCTGCAAACCAAACTGGCCGATCCAAAGCTGGTGCTGAACGCCTTCATTCTCTCCAAGACCAGGTTTACGGACATTCTCAATAAAAACTGCACCGAGCAGGATCTGGAAGACCGGCATGTTTTGTTTATGGAGCATGGCGGGGCATCTTATCTGACTAAGATGTTTGGGAAGATGGTGTGAGGAAGGAATGTTGGGGGGACGGTTGAACTACTCTTGTTCTGCCGCCTCCCCGCAAATCATTCAAAAGCGGTGAAATACGTTTTTTAATTGTAGACGCACTGTGTCTAGAATTCAGTTTTGATTCATGGGGGGGGTAATTATCAGCTGCTTTGCCGCTTATCTCTACAACAACTGCCTATAGTCGCAGCGCAGGACTTCGGCCAGCCTTTTTGCCCGTTCCTTGCCAAGGGAACGTTTGCCGGTTTCCAGTTCGCTGATGTGGTGTTGAGAAATGCCGGTAAGTTCGGCCAGCTGCTTCTGGGTAAGCCCCTCGCGGAGACGATAGGCGCGCAGCGCCAGTTCCTTGCCTTTGCCGCTATACTCCGGGAAAACCTCAACCACGCTGTATGAACGTGTTTCTTCATTTTCCAGTGCTTCGGCGTAACGCTGCACCAGTTGAACATTGGTGCGGCGAACGCGTATCTGCATTGTTACAAATTCTTCAGTAGGGTGCTTTTTCGTGCGTGCCAGCATAAATAATCTCCACAGATATGGCGCCACGATCTTCTCTCCAGACAGCCACATAGGTCGGCTGTCCTTTTTTAAGGTGACAGTGGTGCCGGTTGTTTCCGAGTTTTGAATAGTTTGGCCAATCGCCTCGTACCGGTCCTGTTATTTCAATGTCTTTGGCAAGCTGAAAAAGCAAAAGACGTACCTTCTCAGGCAGTTTGTCTGTTTGCTTCTTTGCTTTTCCGGTAAAAGTAACAAGACATTTCATGTGATAAAAATATACCCGCTCGAGGGATATTACAATAATTTTTTTTGGGCTGTCCTGTTAAGAAGTTTGCAAGGATGATCTATAGTTGATTTTAGAACAAAGTGCAGGAGCTAAATCTGCTTCAGCAGTTGCTCCATGGCTGTTGACAGGGCTTTGGCGGCTATGCGGCTGTTTCTGGCAAGACGGATCAGCTGGGGTATGATGTGAGGCCGCTGAGCGATGGTGCGCAGGACTTTGGGGATGCGAATCTGCATGCTGTCATCGCAGAATTCATCGATGGAAAAATCCAGCTCTTCATTCCAGGGGTCGCTGATGGAGCGCAGAGCCAGAAAAGGTGTGCCGTGCTGGGCCGCTACGCGGGCAATGGCGGCGGTTTCCATTTCAACCACCGGGTTGGTGCATTCATCGGGCAGCAAGCCTGCCAGATCCCGCTTGTTCAAAATGGTGTCGCAGCTGATGAATGTGCCCAGCGGCAGGGAGAGGCTTTCGGCGATGCTGTTCTGCCCGTAAAATCCTACGCAGACTGTTTCCAGGTCATTGCCGTGTAGTTGCAGAATGTTGCGGGCCATGACGACGTTACCCACCTGCAGCCCGCTCTTGACAGCCCCACCGAAACCGGCCGAGATGATCAGGTCGACACCCTTGCCGGTCAGGGCAGCGGCACCCCAGCCGGCATTGAGCATGCCCATGCCGGACTCGGCTAGCAGTACGTCATGGCCGAAGAGACGTCCGTGGATGATCATGCGTCCGTCCTGACGGCGCTTCTCGCTATTGGAAGCTTTTTTCAGCACAGCAGCCGTTTCTTCAGGCATGGCAGTGATGACGGCTATTTTCATGCGGCCTCCGACGCAGATGATAATGCATGTCAGCATACTATTATCACCGTGTCCATCCAAGCATAAAAACGAAATGCTGGACAAAATATTCCGGCTGTAATATATTTCCTTTTCTTCTGCGGAGAGATGTCCGAGTGGTTGAAGGAGCACGCCTGGAAAGCGTGTGTACGTTAATAGCGTACCGAGGGTTCGAATCCCTCTCTCTCCGCCATTTTTTTGCGATGCCATTTTGAGTGCTGACGGCGTTGCCTCGTTGAAAGCTGCTCTACATAGTGCAGACTATGCGCCTGTCGCTTTCTCCTCACGCCGTGTTATCAGCTCAAATCTGACTCATTGAAATCTCAATAATATTGACAGGCAGATATGATAGCCGGGTCCTGCGCAACGGCAAGCCGTGAACCCCGCCAGGTCCGGAAGGAAGCAACGGCAGCGGCACCTGTCGTGTGCCGTGGGGAAGCCCGGCTATCATATGTTTCTGTCAATGCCTGTCTTCAATCTGAACCTACCTCGAACCTTCCAGTACGGAGCGTAGGGGCGACAGATGACCTGTGAGGTAGATCTCTTGTCCAACGGCACGCACTATGAAGTTCTCGCCAGGAAGTACCGTCCCCAATCCTTTTCCGAACTGACCGGTCAGGAGCATGTCAGCCGGACCCTGCAGAACGCCATTGATTCGGGCCGGGTTGCCCATGCCTTTCTGTTTACCGGCGCTCGCGGAGTGGGCAAAACCAGTACGGCCCGCATCCTGGCTAAAACGCTTAACTGCGAACAGGGCGTCAGCCATGAACCCTGCAATGTCTGTCCGCTTTGTCTGGAAATCACCAAAGGCACATCTACCGATGTGTTCGAAATTGACGGCGCTTCCAATACCGGCGTCGACGATATCCGCGAACTGCGTGACAACGTCAAGTACCTGCCTTCCCATAGCCGCTACAAGATCTTTATCATCGACGAAGTCCACATGCTTTCCAACAACGCTTTCAATGCGTTATTGAAAACGCTGGAGGAACCGCCGGAACACGTCAAGTTTATCTTTGCCACCACCGAACCCCACAAGTTGCCTGTTACCATACTATCCCGCTGTCAGCGTTTTGATTTCAAGCGTGTGCCGCTGGCCAAGATTGTTGCCCGGCTGAGGCAGATCGCCGAGGTTGAGCAGATCAGTATCAGTGACGCCTCGCTTTCCCTGATTGCTCGCAAGGGCGATGGCAGCATGCGCGATGCGCTGACAGCCTTTGACCAGGTGCTGGCCTGCTGCGGCAACAGTGTTGCGGAGGAGGATGTGGCCACTCTGATCGGCGCTGTGGATCGCCGGCTGCTGACGGACATGTCGGCCTCGATTTTCAGGGGTGACTGCCAGGCGGTGCTGGAGTGCGTAAAACAGGTGGATACGGTTGGATACAACATGCGTCAGTTCGGTCAGGAACTGATCGAGCACTTCCGCAACCTGTTGGTGGTGCGTTCGGTTAAAAAGCCGGAGGAGATCCTGGATCTGGCTGAAGCAGAAATGGTGGAGTTGTGCCGCCAGGCGGAGGGGGTGCCGGCTGGCGATATTCAGCGTCGTTTGACACTTATGATCAAGGCGGATGCCGAAATGGCCTTTGCCAGTTTTCCGCGCTTTGTGCTCGAGATTGCCTTGCTCAAGGCGGCCATGTTGGAAACGGTTATTCCGCTGCAGGAACTGATTGAAAAGGTTAAAGCACTGGAAACCAGCGCTGTGCATACGCCCGTGCTTCCCTGGGATGCCGGGCGCATGATGGCTCAGGATGTATCACCACGTCAGGTGCAGGTCAGGGAAACGCACCACAAACCAAGCCACGCCCCGACTATTGACGTTCCGATACCAGCGCAGCCGCAGGTATCCGGGCATTCTGCCTGGGAACGGTTCGTCAAGTTCGTGGTTGCCAAGAGCCCTGCGGATGGGTCTATCCTGGAGCATGGCAGTCCCCTGAAGTTTGAGGAAGGCTGCATGGAGATCGGATTTCCGGCCGGCAGTTATTATCTCTCCAGCCTGCAGGACCCACAATCGCTGGCGGAGCTGCAGGCGCTTGCCAATGAATTTTCAGGCAAACAGACAACAGTCAGGATTGTATCGATCACGCCTGAAACGGGTGGCGCCCCGCAGACGTTGGCCGAAAAAAAAAAGAGTGATGACCTGATTCAGCAGGAGCAGTTGCGACAAGAGGTTGCTGCTAATCCGGTAATAAACGAGGCGCTGCGCATTTTCGGTGGCACCATAACTGATGTCAGGAAAATCTGAAGTGTGAGTTGCATATTTAATTTCAAACCCGGGAGGAAGCGATGTCTAAAGGTTTGGCAAGCATCATGAAACAGGCCCAGATGATTCAGAACAAGATGGCCAAGTTGCAGGAAGAGGCAAAACTCAAGACTGCTGAGGCAACTGCAGGTGGTGGTGCTGTATCGGTTGTGGTCAACGGCAAGAACGAGATCGTGTTGCTGACCATTAAAAAGGAGGCGGTTGATCCGGAAGATGTTGAGATGTTGCAGGATCTGATTACGGCTGCGGTCAATGAAGCCATGAAGAAGGTCCAGTCGGAGCTGTCTGATGAGATGTCCAAAATTACCGGCGGAATGAATATTCCCGGTTTGTTCTGAAATTTGTAATGGGGTCAGACCACCTTTTGGTCGATATTTTGCATTATCAGTGTTTCGCTGTTTTTTCAAAAACAGTATTCCTTTATTGAAGGCAACAATTGGGCATATTTTCAATTGGCTTCAATGGGGAAGGACTATGACACATGTCATAGCCTATTCCGTTTCAAACGATATATTTTACATTATGAAACAGTTCCGTTCTGTTTAAGGGGCTGCTGCCGGTGACAATGCTTACAAAAGCCTCTTCTTTTTCCCGGTTGGTGGGTGAATTAAAAAAACTGCCTGGAGTTGGTGAACGCACCGCTCTGCGGCTGGCTTTCCACCTGCTTAAATCTCCGCAGAATCTTACTGCGCTGGCCAGTGCCCTGACGGATGTGCACGACAGGGTCCGGAACTGCTCGATCTGTTTTGCCGTTACTGAAGACGACCCCTGTGCGATCTGTTCTGGTAACCGTGATGCAACGGTCATCTGTGTGGTCGAGAACTCCCAGGATCTGATGGCCATGGAACGCAGTAATGCCTATCATGGCGTCTACCATGTGCTGGGGGGGGCTATTTCACCGCTGTCCGGCGTCGGTCCTGCAGAATTGCATGTGGCGGAGTTGATCGAACGCGTGGACAAGGGGGGGGTCAGTGAGGTGGTGATTGCTACCAACTTCACCGTTGAAGGTGAGGCGACGGCACTGTACCTGAACAAGCTGCTCAAATCCTTTGACGTCAAGGTGTCCCGATTGGCCCACGGGATTCCACTGGGTAGCGACATCGAATTCGTTGATGCCGCAACGGTGCAGTGGGCCTTCCAGTCCCGCAACGAGCTTTCCTGATTCCAGGAGGTGGGCCGCATTGTCGGTCTCATGCCTGTGTTGATTCTGTTGATGGCAGTATGCAGACAATCAATTGCATCTTCGATTCTAAAACAGATTAAGCCAAGGAGGAACGCATGAGCAAAAAAATGGTTACCATTGATGGCAACACCGCTGCAGCCCATGTGGCCCATGCCACGAACGAGGTCATTGCCATTTATCCGATTACTCCGTCATCGGTCATGGGCGAAATTTCCGACATCAAAAGCGCCCATGGAGAAAAGAATATCTGGGGTACAGTGCCCTCTGTTACCGAGATGCAGTCGGAAGGCGGTGCGGCTGGTGCAGTGCATGGCGCGCTGCAGGCCGGGGCGCTGACTACCACCTTTACCGCCAGCCAGGGACTGCTGCTGATGATCCCCAATATGTACAAGATCGCTGGTGAGTTGACACCAACAGTGTTTCATGTCTCCGCCCGCGCATTGGCAGCGGCCGCTCTTTCCATCTTCGGAGATCACTCGGATGTCATGTCCTGCCGCTCAACTGGATGGGCCATGCTTTGCTCCAATAATGTTCAGGAAGTCATGGATTTTGCGCTGATCTCCCAGGCTGCCACGCTTCGTTCTCGTGTGCCCTTCATCCATTTCTTTGACGGTTTTCGCACATCACATGAGATTCAGAAGGTAGTTGAACTCTCCTTCGACGAGATGCGCGCCATGATTGATGATGATCTGGTCAATGCCCATCGAGCACGCTCGCTTTCGCCTGACCGTCCCATAATTCGTGGTACTGCCCAGAATCCGGATGTTTATTTCCAGGGGCGTGAGAGTGTCAACAAATTCTATCCCGCATGCATCAATATTGTGCAGGAAGAGATGAACAAGTTTGCCAAGCTGACCGGACGCAAGTACAAACTGGTTGACTATTACGGCGCCAAGGATGCCGAAAGGGTCGTGGTTATCATGGGCTCGGGTGCCGACACGGTTCAGGAGACGGTCAAGGCGCTCAGCAAAAAAGGCGAGAAGGTCGGTGTGGTCAAGGTGCGCTTGTACCGTCCGTTCCCCATCGAGGCCTTTATCAAGGCCATGCCGAAAACTGTCAAGAAGATCGCTGTGCTGGATCGCACCAAGGAGCCAGGTTCCCTGGGAGAGCCGCTTTATCTGGATGTTCGTACCGCTATCGGCGAGGCCATGTCTGCCGGAAAGTTCAGCTTCGAAGGCTACCCGACCATCGTCGGCGGTCGCTATGGCCTGGGTTCCAAGGAGTTCACGCCGGCCATGGCCAAGGCGGTGCTGGACAACCTTAAGAAGACAAAGCCCAAAAATCATTTCACTGTCGGCATCAACGATGACGTGACGGGTTCCAGCCTGCCGTTTGACCCGTCCTTCCACAACGACATGACCGGTACCTATCAGGCTCTCTTCTACGGGCTTGGCTCAGACGGCACCGTCGGCGCCAACAAAAACTCGATCAAGATCATCGGCGAGGCCACCAAACATTCGGCACAGGCCTATTTTGTCTACGACTCCAAAAAGGCCGGCAGTGTGACCACTTCACATCTGCGCTTCGGTGACAAGCCGATTGTGGCGCCTTATCTGGTGGACAATGCGGACTTTATCGCCTGCCACAACTTCACCTTTTTGGAAAAATACGACATGCTCTGCAAGGCCAAGAAGGGGGGTACCTTCCTGCTTTGCTCGCCTTACAGCCATGAGGAGGTTTGGGACAAGATACCATGCGAGGTGCAGAAGGAGCTTGTTGAAAAGAAACTCAAGCTGTATGTGATCAACGCCATCAAGCTGGCCGAGGAACTTGGCCTGGGTGCACGCATCAACGTGATCATGCAGACAGCCTTCTTCAAGATTTCTAACATCATCCCGCTGGAAACCGCCATTACGCATATCAAGTCGGCTATCAAGAAGAGCTACGGCAAGGCGGGCGAGAAGGTGGTCAACATGAACTATGCCGCTGTTGACCAGGCGTTGACCCATATCTACCAGGTAAAGGTGCCTGCCAAGGTTGACGGCAAGCTGCATATGCCGCCGCCGGTATCCAAGGATGCCCCGGCATTTGTGCAGGATGTGCTGGGCAGAATCATTTCCGGATTCGGCGATGATCTGCCGGTTTCGGCCATGCCATGTGATGGTGCTTTTCCCACGGCCACATCGCAGTTCGAGAAACGCAACATTGCCGTACAGATGCCGGTATGGGATGAGCATATCTGTATCCAGTGCGGCATCTGTTCGTTCGTCTGCCCGCATGCAGCCATCCGCATGAAGGCCTATCCCGCTGCTGCGCTGAAGGGTGCTCCCAAATCATTCAAGTCGGCGGATTCCAAGATCCCTGAGCTGAAAGATATGAAGGTGACCTTGCAGGTTGCTCCGGAAGACTGTACCGGCTGCGGCGCATGCTCTTTCAACTGTCCGGTCAAGGATAAGGCCAATGCGGAGCACAAGGCGCTGGATATGCATCCCCAGCCGCCGCTGCGTGCCCAGGAGGCAGACAATTATGCTTTCTTCCTGTCGCTGCCGGATATGGACAAATCCCATCTCAAGCTGGATACGCTGCGCGGCAGCCAGCTGTCCCGTCCGCTGTTTGAATATTCCGGCGCCTGTGCCGGGTGCGGCGAGACCCCCTACCTGAAACTCTTGTCCCAGCTTTTCGGGGACCGGGCGATGATCGCCAATGCAACTGGCTGTACATCCATCTATGGCGGCAACCTGCCTACGACACCCTGGTGTCAGCGTGCCGACGGCCGCGGCCCGGCCTGGGCCAACTCGCTGTTCGAGGACAACGCCGAATTCGGCCTCGGCATGCGTTTGGCGGTGGATAAATTCACCCAGAATGCGCTTGAGTTGGTTGATGAGCTGATGGCGTGCTCATGCGAGTCCTGCAAGTCTGCTGTGGTTTTGATGAAGGAAATCAGGGAGGCTGATCAGAGTACACAGGCGGGTATTGAAAAGCAGCGCGAACGTGTGGACAAGTTGAAAAAGGCGCTCAAGGATTGCCCTGAGGCCGCTGCTGCCAAACTGCTGCCGATTGTCGACTATCTGGTCAAAAAGTCGGTCTGGTGTATCGGTGGCGACGGCTGGGCCTATGATATCGGTTACGGCGGTTTGGATCATGTGATTGCCTCCGGCAAGAATATCAACATCCTGGTGCTGGATACGGAGGTGTATTCCAATACCGGTGGACAGGCTTCCAAATCTACACCGCTTGGTGCAGTGGCTCAATTTGCTGCGGCTGGCAAGCCGATTGCCAAGAAGGACATGGGTATGATCGCCATGTCTTACGGCCATGTTTATGTGGCCAGCGTGTCCCTGTCCAATCCCGGTCAGGTGGTCAAGGCCTTCATGGAGGCTGAGGCTTATGACGGGCCTTCGCTGATTATTGCCTATGCCCACTGTATTGCCCATGGCATTACAATGACCAAGGGCGTGGAGGAACAGAGAAAGGCAGTCTCCTCCGGGTATCTGACACTTTACCGCTACAACCCGAAGTTGGCTGAAGAGGGTAAGAACCCGCTGCAGTTGGACAGCAAGGCGCCTACCACGGCCTATGAGGAGTTTGTCAACGGTGAAAACCGCTGGAAGGTGTTGAGCAAAACCAATCCGGAGGCTGCTGAAAAACTGCTGCAGAAGGGCAAGCAGTTTACGCTGAAGCGTTTCGAATATTATCAGAAACTGGCTGCATTGAAGTTCGACGAAGACAAGTAATCTGCTTTATATGTCAAGTGTCAGGGGCTTCACGGGATTTCCGTGAGGCCCCTGCTGCTTTGTGCCCTGTTTAGGGAGGAATGTATGAACAACGTGTTCATTGCCGGTTGCGGCTATATCGGAAGGCGTGTTGCCTGGCTCTGCCGACAGGCCAATGCGGAAGTCACTTGCATGATCAGACAGGTGGAGCATGCTGAGGAGCTAAAAGCAGAAGGCTACAATGTTGTGACCTGTTCACTGGACAGTGATCATAGTGTTGTACTAAAAGGCCTTGCCGGGTGTGACCTGTTCTACATGGTTCCGCCCCCTGGTGGCGGCAGCCGCGATCTGCGGGCACATAACTTCTGCCGTGCCATGGAGAAATACGGCCCGCCGGCCAGGATTGTATATCTCAGCGCCACATCCGTGTATTCGGCCCGTGACGGCTCGGTTGTTACAGAATACTCGCCCGTGGAGCCGGCTACTGCAATGGGGCGCCGAAGGCTGGATGCGGAGACGGTATTCAGTGAATATGCCGGGCATTTCAATGTCCCCTTAGTAATCCTTAGGGTCAGCGGGATCTATGGCCCTGGCCGGTTGCCAATCATGCAGATCCGCCAGGGCCAGCCGCTACTGCGTGAGGAAGACAGCGGGCCGTCCAGCCGCATTCATGCGGATGATCTGGCCGCTGTCTGCTGTGCAGCGGCAGAGAAAGGTAGGGCTGGGGAAATATTCAACGTAAGTGATGGACGTCCCTGCAGCTTGACCAGCTATTTCAATGCGGTTGCCGATGCGCTGGGCGCGCCGCGGCCGCCGCAAGTCAGCCTTGAGGACGCCCGTCGGGTCATGTCGCCGCTGATGTGGGCCTACTCCATTGAAACCAGGGTGGTTGACAACAGTCTGATGATCGAGCGGCTTGGTGTGCCCCTGCGCTATCCCGACCATCAGTCAGGTGTCATGGCATCATTACCGGAGGCGGTTTGAAAAAGCAGACACGCCATTTGCTGTTGGAGGTTTTTGAACGCCTGCTGCGTCATTTCGGGCCGCTGCATTGGTGGCCGGCCGAGACGCCGTTCGAGGTCTGTGTGGGGGCGATTCTGACCCAGAACACCGCCTGGACTAATGTGGAAAAGGCGATTGATGGGCTGAAGAACGTGGAAGTGCTCACGCCGGAAGCCATCAGGGATGTGGACGTGCAGCAGCTGGCCGTGCTGATCAGGCCGTCCGGTTTTTTTAATGTCAAAAGCCAGCGGCTCAAGGTTTTTGTAAACTGGCTGTTTGCGAGGTTTGACGGCTCCTTGGAGCGAATGTTTGAGCATGACTGGCAACGTCTGAGAGAGGAGTTGATTGCGGTTAAAGGCATTGGCCCGGAGACCTGTGATTCGATCCTGCTTTATGCTGGTGCCAAGCCCAGCTTTGTTGTGGACAGCTACACGCGCAGGCTGTTCCACCGTCTGGGGCTGTTGCCGCAAAACGCCGGGTATAACGAAACCCGAGACCTGTTTATGGGACAGCTGCCTTCTGGCACGGAGCTGTTCAACGAGTACCATGCTTTGATCGTGGAACAGTGCAAGCAATTTTGCCGCAAGAGGCCGATTTGTCATGTATGTCCTCTGAACGGACTGTGCCAATTTGGAAAGTAAGATGTGCCGTTAGATGGGGGTGGATGATAGTGCCAAGCGGATACTAATGCTCACCTTGTGATACTGTCAGGTGGTTGGTATAATGTACTTAGATAATATTGCGAGGTTCACCAGAACCTCATCTGCCCTGGCGGCATTCCCTCCTGGCCGCCAGGGTGTTTTTTGCCTGGTAACCCGTAACCTTCCTGTTTTACCCGTTTCTTGCTACTTTTCCACCCTTTTACAACTGGATGCAGACAAAATGGCAAGGTTGACGACAACCCCGGCTTGTGTTTTAATCGGCCGGTGGAATCGGACGCCTATATAGCCTTGGGCTCTAACCAGGGAGATCGAGAACTCAACCTGCTACGGGCCGTGGCGGAGCTTGGCAAGCTGCCGTCCAGCAAAGTGACAGGGCTTTCTTCTTTCTATGAAACCTCACCGGTTGGTGTTGTCAGCCAACCAGCCTTTGTTAATGCCGTGTTGCGGCTTTCAACCGGATTGTCTCCCGAGGCGCTGTTTGCCCAGCTGCTGCGTATCGAGAATGAGGTCTTCAAGCGTAAACGCCTGATCCACTGGGGGCCGCGCATCATCGATCTGGATCTGTTGTTTTACGGCAGTCAGGTGATTGTATCGGAACAGTTGACCGTACCCCATCCCCGTATATGTGAACGCAGATTCGTGCTCCAGCCTCTGCACGATGTTGCCCCCGACTTGATGCATCCTTGTGGCAAGAGTGTAGCCGAGTTGTTGCAAGCCTTACAGTCGGATGAAGTTGTAACCAGGATCTGACGCTATGTTTCTGCTTTTGAGGGTCGCGTTTGTATGCTTGATTGTTTGGCTGCTTTCCAGGATGCTGCGCAGAATTGTACGGTCGGCACCCGGGCTGAAGGTGCATCAGAAAGGGCATGGGATGAGCGTGCCGGTTTTTCAGGACCCGGTCTGCGGGGTTTATCTGAGTGAGGCCGAGTCGCAGATTGAAATCTTTAGCGGGAAAAGGTATTATTTCTGCTCGGCCAGGTGCCGGGACGAATTCAGAAAACGAACGGAAAAATAAACAAATTTGGAGGAAACATGAAGTTTTTTATTGATACCGCTGATGTCAAGGAGATCCGCGAGGCTCATGCCCTGGGTCTGGTGGATGGTGTCACCACCAACCCCTCGCTGATTGCCAAGTCAGGTCGCAAGTTCGAGGATGTCATCAAGGAGATCGTCACCATCGTCGACGGTCCGATCTCTGCCGAAGTGATTTCGCTGGAAGCTGACGGCATGGTCAAGGAGGCCCTGGAGCTGGTCAAGATCCACAAGAACATCGTCGTCAAGGTGCCTATGACGCCGGAAGGGCTCAAGGCCACCAAAGTATTATCGGAAAAGGGGATCAAAACCAACGTGACCCTGATCTTCACTCCCATGCAGGCACTGCTGGCTGCCAAAGCCGGCGCTACCTATGTATCCCCGTTTGTGGGACGTCTGGATGATATTTCCCAGGACGGCATGGGCATTATAGAAGAAATCCGTACCATCTTCGACAATTACGGCTATACCGCCGAGATCATCGTTGCCAGCGTGCGTAATCCGGTGCATGTGCTTAACTCGGCCCTGATCGGCGCCGATATTGCTACCATTCCTTTTTCCGTCATGCTGCAGCTCTCCAAGCACCCCCTGACCGATGCCGGTATTAAGAAGTTCCTTGAAGACTGGGAAAACGTGCCCAAGTAGGTCTTCGTATTATTATCTGGATTGCATTCAAGGCCGTCACCATATTGGTGGCGGCTTTGTTCGTTTTGAATCAAGATGGGGTAGTTTGCTTATGCACGAGGTGGGCTTCAAATCTCTCTAAATGACCTGATCACAGCTTTTACAACCTTGAAGAAGGTTTCTTTCAGGCTTTTGAGTGTGCTGATTCCTGTTATCTCACCTTTTCCAATGCAAACGGCAAGAGCGAGACGTATTTCGCAAGCTGGGGAATACCGAACTTTGACAAGATGGAGTCTGACAAATCTCTCGTAGGTAAGCGCATCAAAATCTATTGGGAAAAGATGAAAATGAGCGAATTGCTGTATTTGTGGCGTTTCAATAAAAATCTCCGGGATGCCGTCGCAAGATGGCGTCCCGGAGATTAACGAGTCCCACGCAAAAACTTGGGCCGCACAAGACCTTTTCTTATTCAATCCTACTGCTGACAAAATTCCCCGTGTTGACCTGGAGCATTCACGAGTTTCTTGTTTGACCGCAAAACAAGATTGCACTACAATGTATGTAACTGTCTCACACGGAGGTTACAATGCTCAAAGCCGCGAGTTTAACAGTACGCGTCAAACCAGATACGCGAAATCGGCTTGACAATCTTGCCCGTATCACCCACCGTTCAAAATCTTATGTTATCGAAGAAGCATTGGAGCATTATCTTGATGTGAACGAATGGCAGATCAAGGGCATTCAGGAAGCTTTGGAAGAAGCAGACCGCCCCGGCGCGGAATTTACGGATCATGATGAAGTCCTTGCACACTGGGAGGCAAAGCTTGCGCGTAAGGTGGCTTAGACTGGCGCTTCTCGATCTGGATGCGGTCGAGGCCTACATTGCCCAGGACGATCCTCGGACAGCCGCCGAGGTCGCTTTGAGGATAGTCAGAGCGGTGTCCCTGCTTAAGGAGCAACCGGGAATCGGCAGGGCCGGTCGAGTTCCCGGCACGAAAGAACTGGTTGTCCCCAATGCCCCCTACATAGTGCCATACCGGGTCAGGGATGATGCAGTACACATTTTGCGGGTTTACCACTCATCAAGGAAATGGCCGAATCGTCTCTGATGGCCTGTCGGGACAATAATGAAATCAAACAACAGACTCTCCATCCTCTTTACCGCCTCCGAGGCCACACCCTTTGCCAAGGAGGGCGGCTTGGGCGACATCGTCGGCGCCTTGCCCAGGTTCATGGCCCGCATGGGACATGACGCCCGGGTGGTGATCCCCCGTTACTACTCTGTTAATCGAGAAAAGTATAAACTCAAGCTGCTGCCGGGTACGTTGGTGGTGCCGATGGGCATCATGGGCAATCAGTACTGCGGCGTGTACGAAGGGCGGTTGCCGCACAGTGATGTGCCGATCTATTTTTTGGAACATGAGGGCTACTATGGCCGGGCCGGGCTGTATCAGCAGGACGGTGAGGGCTATCTGGATAACGACAACCGCTTCATCTTCCTCTCCAAGGCATCGCTGGAGCTGTGCAAGATGTTGGATTTTACCCCCGATGTTATCCATGCCCATGACTGGCATACCGGCGTGGTGCCGGTGCTGCTGAACACAACCTACCTGCATGACCGCTATGTGGGGGATGCCGCCTCTTTGTTGACCATCCACAACATGCAGCATCAGGGTAACTTTTATCCCGGCGCCATGGATGTGCTCGGTGTCGGCTGGAAACACTTCAACTATCTGGAGCTGGAAAAGGATGACCAGGTCAACCTGCTCAAAGGCGGCATCTATCATGCCAACCTGTTGAACACGGTTAGCGAGGGATATGCCAGCGAGATTAAGACACCTGAGTATGGTTGGGGACTGGAAGGGGTGCTGAGTGACCGGGCTGCCGACCTGACCGGCATACTTAACGGTGTGGATTACGAGGAATGGAGCCCGGAGAACGATCCATACATTGCCAAGGCCTACACCGTGAAGAGCTACAAGAAGGGCAAGGCCGCTTGCAAAAAGGACCTGCAAACTGCCATGGGCCTGCCGCAGCGTGCCGATGTGCCGCTGTTCGGCGTGGTCTCCCGCATGGTCAAGCAGAAGGGAACTGACATCATCGCCGAGGCCATCCATCGCATCCTGGCCATGGACGTGCAGTTTGTCATGGTCGGCAACGGCGAGCCCTGGGCCCATTTCTATTTTGGCGATATCGCCGCCCGCTATCCGGAAAAATTCAAATGTTTTATTGGCTACGACAATGCCCTGGCCCACAAGGTGGAGGCCGGTGCTGACTTCTTTGTCATGCCGTCCGCCTTTGAACCGTGCGGCCTGAACCAGATGTACAGCCTGGCCTATGGCACCCCGCCGATTGTGCGTGCCACCGGCGGACTGGAAGACAGCGTGGAGAATTTTGACGAGCAACGTCTGGCCGGCGACGGTTTCAAGTTCTACACTCTGACCGCCAATGCGCTGTACGACACCATCGGCTGGGCGGTCTACACCTATTACAACAACCCCAAGGGTATGCAGGCGCTGATCAAAAACGGCATGCAGAAACGCTTTACCTGGAATGATGCCGCCCTCAAGTATGAATGGCTCTACAAAGAGGCCATCAAGCGCCGCCGGGGATATGAGTATTACCGCAACCGGTTTGGGGCGTAATTTAAGACGTTGACCGGGACCCGTGTCCGGGGACCGTTAATATTTCCGGAGGTCTTCACATGGCATCCGAACACTTCGACGTCATTATCATCGGCACCGGCCCAGCAGCCTTGGGGGTCGCCTTCCGTCTCACCGAAAAACAGCCCCATCTTTCCATTCTGATGATCGACAAGGAAACAATCTGCTCCGGCGGGTTGCTCAATGACTGCAAGCAGAACTACTCTTACCCGATCGGTTTTGCCGAGGAATACTGGAGCAGGGAAGAGGCAGAACGGCTTTTGCCGCTGGTGGAGGAGAGGCTGCAGCCGGTCTTCATGGAGCGCAGCAATCTGGCGACCTATCGCCGGCGGGCCGAACGCATCGGCGTGACCCTCTACGACATCCGCCAAGCCCATGTGGGCACAGACCGCAGCCGGCTGCTGATCAAGCGGCTGATGGATGAACTGGCCGGGCGTGGTGTGAAGGTGATATTGGGATGCGAGGTGACGGAGGTGGATGAACAGCCGACCGGCGCCGTGATTACCCTGGCGGATGGGGCTGAATACAGCGCCGATTCGCTGGTGATGGCGCCTGGGCGGAAGGGTTTCGGTTTTCTGCAGCGCACCATGGAAAAGCTGGAGATTGCCTACATCGACAACATTGTGGATGTGGGCATCCGTGTGGAAACCCGCATTGAAAACTATCCCATCGTCAGCGATTATTACGACCCCAAGTTCTATTTCCCGGAAAGGGTGCGCACCTTCTGCACCAATTCGGGCCATGCGCGGGTGGTGCAGGAGCGTTACGGCGATTTCAGCATTGTCAACGGCCATGCCCTCTCCTCCGAGAAGAGCGCCAACGGTCTGGTTAACTTTGCCCTGCTCAAGACTATTGGCCTGAAGGATCCGGTGCGCAGCGGCCAGCAGATGGCCATTTTTCTGGGCAGGCTGGCCAGCGAGATCGGCGGCGGCAAACCGCTGATGCAGCGGGTGGGTGATTTTCGCATGGGCAAGCGCTCCACTGCCGAATCCTTCAACGAAGACCTCTATTCTTTCAAACCCACCTGTCCGGTCACAGCTGGCGACCTGGGGCTGGCGGTGCCGGCCAAGATCATGCGCCATATCTGGGCTGCCATGAAGAAACTGGATACCATCGTGCCGGGCGTGCTGCATCCCAGCACGATCATGTATTACCCGGAGATTAAGATGTACGCCAACAAGCCGGCCTTTGTGGATGCCTATTTCCGGGTCAGTGATCACATTTACATGGTTGGAGACGGCGCCGGCACCTCTCGCGGCATTACCGGTGCCTGGGCCAGCGGAATTCGGGCAGCAGAGGGGATATTGAAGGGCCGGTAGCAAGGTGAAAGTCGTAATCACTGTGGGGGACGTTAGAGATTTGCTGGATAGTGCACGTTTACTACAGGTATTGCATTGTGATGGCGAGTCTTTTTTTGTTTGAATCCAGCGTAAAGCGTGCTTCTTCAAATTTCGGTGGTCCGAACCTGATCGGCGGGTTTTCGGAGGCCCCGATGCCTTCACGGGGTTTGCCGAAGATGTTTTTATGCAATTGCCCGTCACCGTTTTCGTCATGGAATACGCTGACAGCGTAGACGCCGTAAGGGATATGCTCCAGCGTGACCCTGCAAGCTTTTTGGTTGATACGTGCAAACACACTTTTCACTGCCTGGGTGTGATCCATGGGAAAACCATCTTCTTTCGAAAATAGCAGCAGCCCTACCTGACCATCGGAACTTTTCAGGCCGCTTATCTCTATAACGATAGTCCCCTGATCACCCTGTGCCAAGAGAGAGCATGGAAACAGTAGAACTGCCATGGTGACAGCCCTGACCATAATCAGCAAGTGGGATAGCGGGTGCATCACATTCCTCTGGCGTGCTTTGCCAGAATCATCTCTGCCGAGATTCTGCCTGATTCGTAAATCGTCGGCAGCCCGCTTCCCGGGTGGGTGCCTCCACCGACCAGATAGCAGTTCCTGAAACACTCGAACTCGTTGTGCGGGCGGAAATACAGCATCTGGCCCAGTGTGTGCGCAAGATTGAAGGTTGCCCCCTTGTACACATGGTAGCTGTTCTGCCAATCTTCAGGGGTCGTGATTTTGCTCGTTTTGATATGTGATCTTAGCCCGGCAAGCCCGACCCGTGATTCAAGCGCATCCAGCACCTTGTCCGCATAGCGCTCCTTTTCCTGTTCCCATGCAATCGGGAACGACAGGTTAGAAACCGGAACCAGTACATAGATGGTCGAATGCCCCTCTGGCGCAAGTGTCGGATCGGTTATCGAGGCATTCTGCACATAAAATGAAAAATCGTCGGACAGACGGCCATTGTGAAAGATATTGTCGATGTTTTGCCGGTATTGCTCTGCAAAGAACACATTGTGATGGGGGATGTCATAGAGGTGATCCAACCCCAGATAGAGCATGAAGGTCGAGCAGGAGTATTCCATGGAGTCCAGCTTCTCCCGGGAGTACTTCGTATCGCCGCTGCCGGTTAGATGCGCCATGGAGTAGCCGAAATCGGCATTAATGATCACCTCATCCGCATATACTTTTTCACCGTCGGCAAGCACAACGCCTTTTGCTGTTTTATCCTCGACCAGGATCTGTTTAACCGGCGTGTTGAGCCGTAATGTGCCGCCATGTTCACAAAATACTTTGTTCATGGCATGGGATATCATGTTGAGCCCGCCGGTAACGTGAAAAATGCCATAGGCATGTTCAATAAAGGGGATAATCGAGAAGGCTGCCGGGCATTCCCAGGCGGACATGCCCAGGTATTTCGACTGGAAGGTGAAGGATAACTTCAACTTCTCCGGTGTAAAATATTCGCCAAGGTTTTCAAAAATGGATTTGCCCAGTGAGAGATGCGGCAGCGCTTTTAGCAGGTTTGGCGAAAAAATCGAACTTAGCGAGGAGTAGTCTGCTTTCAAGCAGGGGTACATGGCATCGAAGCGCACCTTTTCCGTTTTCAGAAATTTCTGGTAGCCTGCCTCGCTGCCGGGAAAAACCCTGGCCAGTTCCTGCATCATCTTGTCTGGATCGCTGGAAGGAGATATCTCCATATCCGAAAACGCAAGCCGGTACATGGGATCAAGCTTGATCTGTTCGATGTACTGGGAAACATCCCTGCCCGCCAGACCGAATACTTCTTCCAGCACAAAGTTCATCATCAGGAATGTCGGTCCGGTGTCGAAGGTGTACCCATCCTGTTTAATCGGTGCATTTCTGCCGCCGACCAGCCCTTCTTTCTCGAAAATCTCCACATCATAGCCGTGCCGCGCCAGGATCATGCCAGCGGTCAGGCCGCCAGGGCCAGCGCCGATTATCGCAATCTTCTTTGCCATGTTTAACTCCGTCTGCAGCAGTTTTATCTATTGAAATAGTCGGAACGTGACTTAATTCTACACCATAAGCGATACTTCGCGACCTGTTGATGTGAAATTGCTTGTAGCTGTGGCATTATGGCTTGATAAACACGCTATCTGTGCTGGTGTTGATTTGCATAAGTTCTGTAAAAAGGCATAAAAACTGCTATAGTCCCGTCCATGTCATCTAGCTCCCTGCACAAATATGTTGACCATCTCGAAGCTCAAAAAGAACTCGTTCGCGTTGCCGTTGAGGCTGACCCTGTGCTGGAGATTGCTGCCATTACCGACCTTGTCTGCAAACAGCCGGGGGGCGGCAAGGCGTTGTTGTTTGAACATCCATCCGGTTTGAGTTTCCCTGTAGCAACCAATCTGTTCGGCTCCATCAAACGGGTCTGTCTGGCGCTGGGCATTGACAGCCTGGACCAGCTTACTGAGCGGATGTCCGCCCTGCTTGGACATATCCCTCATTCCAATTTTGAAACCCTTGGTCGTCAAATTGCCGCGCTGCTTGAATTCAACCGCTTTACCCCTCGCTCTGTCGATTGTGATCCTGGTCTGGCTGCAATGGAATCGTCTGATCTGAGCTGTTTTCCCTTTCTGCAGAATTGGCCGCAGGATGGCAGCGCCGACGGTTTTGGCCGTTATATTACCCTGCCGATGGTTTATACAGCAGGCCCCGACGGCCACACCCCCAACTGCGGCATGTACCGCTGCCAGCTGCGTGGGCCAGATCAACTGGCCATTCGCTGGAATGAAGGCAGCGGCGCTGCTGTGCATCTGGAGGGATATCGCAGGGCGGGCAAGCCGATGCCGGTGGCGATTGCTCTGGGCGGACCGCCTGCCGCGACATTCAGTGCCATGTTCCCTCTGCCTGGGAATCTGGACGAAATGACCTTTGCCGGGTTCCTGGGCGGTGTGCCAATGGAGATGGCGGCCTGCCGGACGGTGCCGCTGCATGTGCCGGCAAGTGCTGAATTTGTTATCGAAGGCTATGTGGAGCCTGGCGAGACTGTGACGGAAGGGCCGTTCGGCAACCACACCGGCTGTTATTCTCCGGCAGGGGAGGCCGCCCTGATGCGGGTAACCTGTGTCCGTCACCGCGTTGATACGATCATCCCGGCAACGGTGGTCGGACCGCCCCCCATGGAGGACTGCTGGATGGGCAAGGCCTGGGAGCGTATCCTCTGCGCGTTTCTGCAACGTCTGGTGCCGGAGGTTGCCGATATCTGTCTGCCGCTGGAGTGGATGTTCCACCAGAGTGGCTGGGTTTCACTTGTAAACCCTCAGCCGGGCATGGTAAGGGATACGGCGGAGCGACTGTGGCAGCTGCCCTGGTTTTCCAGTTCACGGCTGCTGGTTTTCGTGGATGCGACGGATGAGGTATTTGATCTGCACAGGGCGGCCTGGCGAGCGATTAATCTGGTGGATTACAGTTGCGACATTTTTCGCGATACCACAGGCCGGCGCATGGTAATTGATGCCACCGGCTGTCGATGTGCAAAGGATTTTTTGAAAACAGATGATCGAATCAACAGGCTGGTTGAGGGGCGTTGGAAGGAGTACGGAATAAATTGATGGCTGTGGAGCAGAAAAATTTTATGGGCAGGGTTGCCGTTTTTCTGGAGATGATCAAGTTCTCCCACACGGTCTTTGCGCTCCCTTTTGCCCTGTCCGGCGCACTGCTGGCCGCAGGCGGCCTGCCGACCATGCACCAGCTGTTCTGGATTGTCATGGCCATGGTGGGGGCGCGCACAGCCGCCATGGGACTCAACCGGCTGATTGACGCCGAGATCGATGCCCGCAATCCGCGCACGGCCAACCGAGCCATCCCGGCCGGGCTGGTCAGCAAGGGGATGACGGCCGTGTTCATCGTGTTGTCCCTGGCGCTGCTGCTCTTGTCGGCGGCGCAGCTGAACCGCCTCTGCCTGCTGCTGGCGCCGGTGGCGGTGTTTTTTCTGGTCTTGTATTCCTACTGCAAGCGTTTCACTGCCCTGGCCCACGTGGTGCTGGGCATCTGTCTGGCAGCAGCCCCGATGGGGGCCTGGATTGCCATCCGCGGAAGCATCGACCTTCCGGCTTTGCTCCTGGCGTTGGCTGTGCTGTTTTGGTCGGCTGGTTTCGACATCCTCTACGCCCTGCAGGATCTTGATTTTGACCGCAAAAGCGGTCTGCATTCCATACCGGTTATGCTGGGGGTGAACGGCTCGCTGTGGGTGGCGCGCCTGTTCCATCTGGTTATGATTGCGTTGCTGGTCTGGCTGCAGCAGCGGATGGGGTTGGGGGCGTTTTTCGGAGCTGGCTTGCTGCTGGTCGGCATCATGCTGTTTTACGAACACTGCCTGCTCAGGGACGGTAATCTGGAAAAGCTGGATGCGGCATTTTTCAATATGAACGGCTATATCAGCGTCGTGATGCTGTTAGGCACGGCGGCGGAAGTGCTAACGAGGTAACGGTATGTCAAAGGACGTCTTTCTGGCCCTGACCGGTGCCTCCGGTTCGGTTTACGGTCTCAGGCTGGCAGGGGAACTGCTTCAGCGCGGTTTTCGGGTAACCTTCTGCGCCAGTCCCAGCGGTTGTCTGGTCTGTCGTGAGGAGACCGGCTTGGAACTGTCCGGCGATGTGGAGTTGTCCCGTGATAACCTGTTGGGATATCTGGGGGGGCAGGGCGAGCTGCGCGTAGTGTCGCCGGATGACCTGTTCATCAATGCGGCCAGCGGTTCAGCGGCGCCGGACGCGATGGTGGTGGCGCCCTGCAGCATGGGGACACTGGCGCGCATAGCCTGCGGCATCTCGGGCAACCTGATCGAACGCTGTGCCGATGTGATGCTCAAGGAGCGTCTCCCGCTGCTGCTGGTGCCGCGGGAGACCCCCTTAAGCAATATACACCTGGAAAACATGCTGCGTCTTTCCCGCGCCGGGGCGCGCATCATTCCGGCCATGCCCGCCTTTTACCACCAGCCTGGCAGCGTGGCTGACATGGTTGATTTTGTGGTCGGCAAGGTGCTGGATCAACTAGGTGTGGAGCATCACCTGTATAAACGCTGGGGGTAAAGTCAAGCGTGCCGACTGGCACCCTTGCATCAGCTGAACAGCTCAGTTGTGTGTGACGTACTCCATCATGGTCTGGGCGATCTTCTCGGTGCTGTTGCGGTCATTGTTGAACACTAGGTCGTAGACGCTCAGATCTGCTGCATCGCGGTTGAGGAAGTCGCGGATGAGTTTGTCTCGCTGCTTTTGTTTCTGCTCAATCAATTTCTCCGCTTCCTCTCGTGAAATCTCAAGACGGCGGCTGATCGAGCGGACCTTGAACTCCTGAGAGGCATACATCCTGAAGTGATGACAGTTCTCCAACGCCTGGGTCACATAGGCGCCGCCCCGGCCAACAATAATGACATTACCGGCAGAGGCCAGAGCCAGAATATGGCGACAGATCAGCCGGTAGAGGTCTTTTTCGGTCTTCCAGTGTGGAGCAAATGTGCCGATGATTTCCTCTAGAAAGCGGGCCTTTTCCCCCATCTGCTCCAGCAGGTTTTCAGAAACGCTGTGGTGGTGCGCCACCTCCTCAAGCAGGGCCTTGTCCATCACCAGCCAGCTTTCGCCGGTTTTTGTTTCCATTAACTCCTTTATTCGCTCTGAAACCGGGTAGGCTTCACAGCCGAATTCTCGGGAAATTGTGATGGTTGGCCGGGCATTTTTCTGGCTCTCCTTCATGGCCTTCTCTGTCGCTTTGCGGCGATTGATTTCAATCAGTGAGTTCAGGCGCATTTCTATAGACGGGATCAGTGAACTGGAAAACATGTGAAACCTCCTGGTTGCGGTATGGCAGGCCTTATTGACTTGAAGCTGCCTGTAAATATACCACGACAATCGTCACCCTCAAGTTCGATAGTCGATCGGTCATTAATTATAGGGTGCTAAAGTGTCTGGCAGCGCAACTAAACGGGAAAAATCTTCTTTACTACAACCTGCAATCACAGTATTATGCCGCTCATGATTACTCATATAGTCTTTTTCAAATTGGCCGATGCAAAGCAGGAATCGATGAATCTTGTGTGCGAAAAGCTGTTGAGCATGCGGGGTCGAATACCCCAGCTCAGGCATCTTGAAGCTGGCGCGGATGTTATCCGTTCTGAACGCTCCTATGACGTCGCATTGATTACCAGGTTTGACTCCCTTGACGAACTCCAGGCCTATCAAGTTCATCCCTATCATGCCGGTGAGGTTGTACCGCTGATGAAATCGCTCTGCTCATCCATCGTGGCTGTGGATTTTGAAAGCTGACCATAAGCCCCTCAATTTGATCCTTTCTGTATGAGGCGCAAGTTTTACGGATTGAGTGCAGGCTGCCTTTTTAGCAGGCTGCACACGATTTATGACATTGTATTCTAAGTATGTGAACCACAAGTTGTTCGTATAGTTTTATCACCATGTTGTTAATGCTTGCATCAACTATCAAAAACAGGAGGATTCAGAAATGGGTAATTATGGAACATTGGAAGAACGCGTACGCTGTAAATCGCTATTGAGCAAAGTCGTCCCCATCGAGCAGACCATTGAGCTGTTCAAGGACGGCATGCACGTGGGTTTCTCCGGGTTTACCCCCGCTGGCTGTCCGAAAGCGGTGCCAACCGCTCTGGCAGACCACGTCGAGAAGAACAACCTTCAGGGCAAGCTGCGTTTCAGTCTGTTTGTCGGCGCATCTTCAACCGCTTCTATCGAAAACCGCTGGGCGCAAAACAATATGATTGATCGCCGCTGGCCCTATCAGACCGGCAAGGATATCGCCAAGGGCATCAACACCGGCAGCATCCGCATGGGCGACAAGCACCTCTCCCTGTTTGCTCAGGACATGGCCTATGGCTTCTACACCAAGGATACACCAACTGGCAAGCTCGACATCGCCATCATCGAAGTTTCAGCGATCACAGAAGACGGCGGTCTGGTTCTGACTGCTTCCTGTGGTATTGTTCCGGAAATTCTGAAGGTCTGCGACAAGATCATCGTCGAAGTCAACACCGCCATGCCATCCTTCGAAGGCATGCACGACATCATCGTCCAGAAGGCGCCGCCACAGCGCGAAATTATCGGCATCACCGCTGCTGACACCCGTGTTGGCACCACCTATGTTCCTTGCGATACCAACAAGATCGTTGCCATCGTTGAATCCAAACTTGCTGACCAAGGCCGCGCACTGGCCGATGCCGAAGACAGCTCGGTTGCCATTGCCAACCACCTGCTGGATTTCTTCGCTGCCGAGGTCAAGGCCGGCCGTCTGCCCAAGAACCTGCTGCCGCTGCAGTCCGGTGTGGGCTCCATCGCCAACGCCGTTGTCGGCGGTCTGGCCAGTGGCCCGTTCTACAATCTGAGTGTATACACCGAAGTACTGCAGGACGGCATGCTCGACCTGTTCGACTCTGGTCGTCTGGACACCGCTTCCGCATGCTCGCTGTCCCTGTCCGAGACCGGCTTCCAGCGTTTCCTGGAAAAGCGTGATTTCTATGCACCGAAGATCGTCCTGCGTCCGCTGGCCATCTCCAACAACCCGGAAGTCAGCCGCCGTCTCGGCGTCATCGCCATGAACACACCGGTTGAGTTCGACATTTACGGCCACGCCAACTCTACCCTGATCAACGGTACCCGCATGGTCAACGGTATCGGTGGCTCCGGTGACTTCCTGCGCAGTGGCTTCCTGAAGATCATGCACTCACCTTCAACCCGCCCGTCCAAGACCGATCCGCGCGGCATCTCCTGTATCGTGCCGCACGCTCAGCACATCGACCACACCGAGCACGATCTGGATATCCTGGTCACCGAGCAAGGTCTGGCTGACCTGCGCGGTCTGGCTCCGAGGGAACGCGCCCAGTGTATCATTGACAAGTGCGTGCATCCGGAATACAAGCCGATCCTTCAGTCATACTATGACATGGCCAAGAAAGAGTGTCTGGCCAAGGGTGTTGGCCACGAGCCGCAGTTGTGGGATCGCGCCCTCAAGATGCAGCTCAACCTGGCCCAGAACGGCACCATGAAGGTCAAGAACTGGGATATCAAAGTCGATCTCTGCGAATAGTATTCAATGCTAAGATGTTTCACAAAAAACCCACCGGGAAACCGGTGGGTTTTTTTATTCAGTGGGCAGGCTTATATGGTCTTGATTTTACCAGTCCCCAATTCCTAGTCCCTCGTCACTGGTTTCAGTGTGCCTTGGGATGGGCCTTGTCATAAACTTCCATCAGCTTGTCGATGCTGACATGGGTATATTTCTGTGTGGTGGACAGCGAGGCATGGCCGAGCAGTTCCTGTATGGCCCTCAGGTCAGCCCCGCCTTCCAGCATGTGGGTGGCAAAGGTGTGGCGCAGCACATGGGGGGAGATGCGTTTGAAGGCGGCGATTTTCATGACATGGGCGTCAACGATTCTTGTCACGCTACGACGGTGAATCCTGGCGCCGCGAGTGTTCAGGAACAGTGGCCCTGAACCGGACAGTTCACTGCGGCTGGACAGGTAGTCCTGGATGGCCGCAATGGCCTTGCTGCCCAGCGGCACAATGCGTTCCTTGCCACCTTTGCCCATGACGCGGACCATGCCGCCGGTCAGATCCAGGTCGCCAATGTTCAGACCGGTCAACTCGGACACGCGCAGTCCACTGGAATATAGCGTCTCCAAAATGGCCCGGTCGCGCAGGGCATGTTTTTCGCCATCTGAGGGTGCTTCGACCAAACTGGTGACCTGATCGATATTGAGGTGAAAGGGTAGCCGCTTTTCCCGTTTGGGTGTGGAAATCAGTTCGGCCGGATTGGTGGTCAAAACTCCGCGACGCAAAAGAAAGCCGAAGAAACTGCGGATGGCAGCCAGTTTGCGCCCGATGGAACTTTTTTTCATCCCTTTTGAAAGGTGGGCCAGATAACGTCTCAGCAGGATGTGGGTTACGTTGGCCGCACAGATGTCAGCTCCGGCCTCGCGGTGGGCATATTCGGCAAACTGCTCCAGATCACGGCGGTAGGCGGCTAGCGTGTGGGCCGAAACGTTGCGCTCTTGATCGAGATAGAGACAGAACCCATCGATCTCGGCTTTAAGTCCGGTTGCCATTATTCAAATTCGGGCAGGCTGCTCTTGACCTTCCAGCCATTCTGCGTTTCGGTATCGCGATAGGCCCACTTCTGACGATAGGTCACGGTTTTTAGCCGGTTGGATGGCATGATGTAGTAATCAAACTCAACGACCGCATCGCCTGTTCCCTTTTCAGGCAGACACTCGGTGGTCAGTATGCGGAAATCAATGATGCTGACCCCGCGTTTCTTGATACTCTCAGCAGTTGCCAGGAACAGGTCTCGCCCGTCCGGATCCATAAAGCGCATGCCAGCGGTTTCGACCTCATGCCAGCGCAGCATGCGGTTGTAGGTCTTTACATTGCGCTCGAAATCGTCGCGTCGGTTGTAGTTTCTGTAGGCAGAACAGGAGGATGTAAGCGCAAGACAGACGACAAGCAGGGCGGCAGTAAAAAAACGTATCACGGGGTACTCCTTTCCAGCTGATGGATATGGTTGATCAGTTCTACGGCCAGCTCATGGCGGCCGAAAGGTGGCATCAGATAGTAGCCGCCAGCGGCATGGAAGGTGGCCTTAATGAACTCTTTGGCGATGGCCAGTCCCTCCTGTGCGGCGGATGCTTTGTCTAGCCCCTTCATGCGGGTCCTGACAGCATCCGGGATGGATATGCCGGGCACTTCGTTGTGAAGATACTCCGCATTGCGCTCACTGACAAGCGGCATGATGCCGGGCAGCAGCGGTATGCCGCAGCTTTTGGTCAGCTCAAGTGCTTCCATACAAACAGCCGGATCGTAAATCGGCTGGGTTTGAGCAAAGACCGCCCCGTTGTCTACCTTTTTGCGCAGTCGACCGGCCTGCACGGACATGTTTCCGCTATTGGGGTTGAAGGCGGCGCCGATGGTAAAGCCTGTGCCGCTGCCGATCGGGTTGCCGATGGCATTCACGCCGTTGTTCATGTCAGACAGGAGCTTGATCAGCGTGAACGAATGCAGGTCGAATACGGATTTGGCGGTGGCATGATCGCCCATGCTGGCGGGATCTCCGGTTACGGCCAGTATATTGCGCAGACCCAGCAGGCTGGCTCCCATCATGTCCGACTGCATGCCGATCAGGTTGCGGTCACGACCGGTTACATGGATGATCACCTCAATGCCGACCTGCTGCTGGATGATGCTGCCCAGAGCGATATTGCCCATGCGTGGTCTTGCCAGGGGGTTTTCAGCCAGGTTGATGGCATCGGCTCCGGCCTTCTTAAGCTGCCGGCAGCCTTCAATGATGTGGCTGCAGTCCATCCCCTTGGGTGGATCAAGCTCGACAGTGATCACCTTGCGGCTGCCCCACGCATCCAGGAAGCATGGGCGGCGTGGAGGCAATTGGTCGCTATTGTCCAATGATGTGGGAAAAACCGGCAGGGCGCGTCGGGCAGGTTTGGCGCCGGACAGTGAGCGTGAGATGGCCGCGATATGTTCCGGGGTCGTGCCGCAGCAACCGCCGATCAGCACGGCTCCACAGTGGGCCATCTCACTGGCCATGCCGGCCAGGTACTCCGGTGTAGCGCGGTAGATGTAACGGCCATCCAGATATTCGGGGAACCCGCTATTGGCGTAGGCTGCAATCGGCCTGGTTGTCAGTGTCGCCAGGCGCGTGATGGTTTTGACCAGTTCCAGCGGACCTGCCCCGCAGTTGGCGCCGATAATATCAGCCCCGCCAGCCTCCATCTCGCGGCAGAAAAGCTCCACGCTTGTGCCGTCACTGCTGTGGCCGCCTTCCATGAAAGCCATGGAGGTGCAGACCGGCAGGCCGGTCTCCCTGGCTGCAGCCAGTGCGGCTTTGAGCTGGCCCAATGAAGAAAAGGTCTCCAGCATCAGCAGGTCGACCTTGCCTTGAGCCAGCGCGTGGCACTGCTGGCGATAGACTGCGGTCATTGCGGCAGGGTCCAGCTCCTGCTCATCGCTTTTGGTGCGTACCAGCGGGCCGACTGAACCGGCTACGAGCACATTATGGCCATAACCGGCAGCCTCGCGGGCGAGTCTGGCACCGGCCAGATTTATTTCGGCAACGCGGTGCCCAAGCCCGATACTTCCCAGTCGCACGGCATTGGCGCCAAATGTGTTGGTTTCTATTACCTGCGCTCCGGCGGCAATGTATTCTCTTGCCAGTTCCAGCACCAGCGTGGGCCGGACAAGGTTCAGGTGCTCAAAATTGCTTTCCAGGCTCACGCCTTTGGCGTACAGCATGGTTCCGGCGGCACCGTCGCCGATAAGGATCTCATTTTCAAGGCGCTCGAGAATGCTCATTTCTGTTTCCTGTTCATTTTGTCTGCTGACCGGCTTTATGTTGCCGGATTGGCTGATATGGGTTATATATGCGTTCCGGCAATGTGAATATAAGAGGATATAAATGCATCTAATAATTCAGTGGCTGCTGGATACGATTGGCGCAATGGGTTACCCCGGCATCTTCCTGCTGATGGCCATGGAAAGTTCCATTATCCCGGTGCCGAGCGAACTGGTCATGCCACCTGCCGGTTATCTGGCATTTCAAGGCAGAATGGATCTGGCCACGGCAATCCTGTGCGGCACTCTGGGTAGTCTGGCCGGGGCCTACGCCAACTACTATGCAGCCCATTATATCGGCCGGCCGCTGATCCTGAAATACGGGAAATATGTGCTGATCCCGCCGGCCAAGTTCGAGCGGGTGGAACAGTTCTTCCTAAACCACGGTGAGATTTCGACCTTCATCGGCCGTCTGCTGCCGGTGGTGCGACATCTGATATCGATTCCGGCTGGACTGGCTGGCATGAATCATCTCAAGTTCTCGCTGTATACCCTGCTGGGGGCCGGTCTCTGGTGCACTGTGCTGGCCGGAATTGGCTATTATATCGGAGAGAATCAGCAGATGATCATGCAGTACGCCCATCAGGCTGTTATCTGGGTCGTGGTTTTCAGTGCTGTGCTCGTAACGGCCTATGTTTTCTGGCAACGGCGCAGGCGTATTAAACAGTAAAGACAATCAGAAGGAAAGAGATTTTTGAGGAGTTTCTTATGCAAATCAAACGCGCTGGCCGCATACATTACATAGCTGCGGAGTTCACAGGAAGCAACTGTTCCGTTCAGGGGTTCAGTACCCGACACGAGGGAGTTTCGCGCCCCCCCTACAATTCACTTAATCTGGGCCTCAACACCAATGACCAACAACATAGTGTGGAGGGGAACCGCAGCCTGCTGGCACGTGCCTTTGGCGTGCAACAGGAGGCCCTGGTGACTGTTCGGCAGGTGCATGGCAACGATATTCTGGTTATTGACCAACCCAATGAGGATTTCAGCCATTTTATGACACTGGAGAGTGATGCCATCATTACCAATCAGCCGGGGGTTATGATCGGTGTCTGTGTGGCTGATTGCGCGCCGATACTGCTGCTGGACCCGAAGCAGCGGGTGATTGCCGCCGTACATGCCGGCTGGCAGGGGACTGCGGCCGGTCTGGTCACCAAGACGGTGGCCGCTATGTGTTCGCTGTTTGGCAGCAATTCGGCTGACATACAGGCCGTCATCGGCCCCCGCATCGGCAAGTGCTGCTACGAGGTTGACGTCCCGGTCAGGCAGGCATTCGCCCATGGTGCGATTCCTTGGGACGCTGTTTCCGAACCGACCGGAGAGGGACGCTGGCGGTTGGACATCGCCGCCGCCAACCGCTTGATGCTGATCGCTGCTGGTTTGCCGGAGCAGTCTGTACAAGTGTCTGACATGTGCGTCTGCTGTCAACGGGATCTGTTTTTTTCCTACCGTAGGGATAATGGAGAAACCGGGCGGCAGATGGGCTTCATCATGCTCAGACAGATCGTCGCGCCTTCACGCCGATACCAGCGGTAGCTTGTCGGCCTCTCCTCGCCGTACTAATGGTACGCTTGCGTCCTGTCCTCCTCGCTGCCTTGGTCTCGACGTGAAAACACAACGAACCTGATGGGGTGTCTCATGTTAGCAAAAGTTCTCAGCAGTGCTCTGATTGGCATTGATGCCATCATTGTGGATGTGGAGGTTGACCTGGCTCCCGGCTTGCCGGCGTTCGCGACTGTGGGTTTGCCGGACGGCGCGGTCAAGGAGAGCAAGGACAGGGTCAGGGCGGCCCTGAAAAATTCAGGTTATGATTTTCCAGCCCGCCGGATCACTGCCAACCTGGCCCCGGCTGATATAAAAAAGGAGGGTGCTGCCTATGATCTGCCGATCTCGATCGGTATCCTGGCCGCAACCGGTACAGTAAATCCGCAAAAGCTGACCCAGTACACCTTGCTGGGCGAATTGTCGCTGGATGGCAGTCTCAAACCGATTCGCGGGGCGTTGTCCATGGCTGTTGCCGCCAAACGGACGGGACTGAACGGGATCATCCTGCCAGCGGACAATGCGGCAGAAGCAGCCGTGGTTGAGGGGCTGGAGATCATCGGGGCAACTACCCTCTCCCAGGTGGTTGAGTTTTTGGGGGGAAGAGAGCAGATCGAGGCCTGCCGGATTGACCTGGAGACGCTTTTCAGCAGCGGATGCGAATATGGTGAAGACTTCAGCGAGGTCAAGGGCCAGGAAAGCGCCAAGCGGGCCATGGAGGTGGCGGCCAGCGGCGGCCATAACATGCTGATGATCGGCCCGCCCGGATCGGGTAAGACCATGCTGGCCAGGCGCCTGCCCAGTATTCTGCCACGGATGACCTTTGATGAGGCGATTGAAACCACCAAGATATTCAGTGTCAGTGGCCTGTTGGAGCAGGAGTGTGCGCTGTTGGCGGTACGCCCTTTTCGTGCGCCGCACCATACCATTTCGGATGTGGGGCTGATCGGGGGCGGTACCACGCCGCGTCCTGGAGAGGTTTCCCTGGCGCACAACGGTGTGCTGTTTTTGGATGAATTGCCTGAATTCAAGAAGAACGTGCTGGAAGTGCTGCGCCAACCGCTGGAGGATGGCCGGGTGACCATCTCCCGTTCGCTGGTGTCGATCACCTATCCTTCGCGGCTGATGCTGGTAGCAGCCATGAATCCCTGCCCCTGCGGTTATCTTTCTGACCCGGTGCATGCCTGCACCTGCACGCCCGTATCGATCCACAGGTACCGTTCCCGTATCTCCGGGCCGCTGCTGGACAGGATCGACATACATGTCGAGGTGCCGGCAGTCAAGTATCGGGAATTATCTGATCGTGCTGATGCCGAAAGTTCCAGCGTGATTGCCGGACGGGTCGCCCGTTCCCGCGAGTTGCAGCTTGCACGCTATCGGGGAACCCGCATTCATTGCAACGCCCAGATGACACCGCGTTTCATCAAGAAATACTGCGAGCTGGATGCGTCCGGTAACCGTATGCTGGAACTGGTTACAGACCGACTTGGCTTTTCTGCCAGAACCTACAACCGCATCCTCAAGGTGGCCCGCACCATAGCCGATCTGGCAGGCAGCGAACAGATCCGCGAGCAGCATATTGCCGAGGCCATACAATATCGCACCCTGGACAGAAAAACGGTGTGATGTGAATGTAGATAAAAAGTGGCTAACAAGCCATTGGCGAAACTTATACCCGATTTGCGGTATGGATTGTTTCAAATCGGGTGCAATGTGTTGAACAGCCAACGGTCTATGCAAAGCTAAGCCTCAAAATTACAGCTAGTTATAAAAAACTTGCTGTTTGGCACGATGTCTGCTATTAACATTCCCGTAACACAAATCCATAGGAGGTAGTACCCAATGAAAAAAGTTCTCTCCACACTCGTTGCCGCCATCGTAGCTGTTTCCTTCTCCGCCGTTGCTTTCGCTGCTGAGCCTGCTAAAGCTGCTGCTCCTGCTAAAGCTGAAGCTGCTGCTCCTGCTGCTGAGAAAAAAGCTGAGAAGAAACCTGCTAAGAAAGCAAAAAAAGCAAAAAAAGCAAAAAAAGCTAAAAAAGCAAAAAAAGTTGAAGCTCCTAAGGCTGAGGCAGCACCTGCAGCACCTGCAGCACCTGCCAAGAAATAATTCATTTCTTGCCGGTAACGAAAAAAGCCGCATCCTCGGATGCGGCTTTTTTTGTGCTTGTGAAACAGAAGCGGTATCTGTTATTTGCACCGTATTACAGTTTCGTTCGGAAACACCGCATGAGAAGCTGTTAGGGATTGATACTGCAGAGAGGAATATTTATGACGGATCGGATTGTGCGTTCATTGAGCATTTCGGGCGGCATCAGGATTCTGGCCTGTTCGGTGGCGGGACTTGCACGCGAAGTCTGCGCGCTGCAGCAGGCCTCGCCTACGGTCAGCATTGCCCTTGGACGCGGCCTGGCGGCCGGCGCGTTGATGGGGGCCCTGCTCAAGCCGGAACAGCGTGTGGCCATGAAATTTGAAGGCAACGGCCCGATGCGCAAGATGATCATCGAAGCTGATTTTGACGGTGCTGTGCGCGGCAGTGTCGGTGAACCTGCAGCAGATGCTGCTCCGGTTGACGGCCGCTGGAACGTGCCCGGTGTGCTGGGTCGGGCAGGCTTTCTGACAGTCAGCAAGGATATCGGTGTTGGCAGCGTGCCCTACAGTGGCATGGTGCAGTTGCGTGACAGCGAGATCGGCGGCGACCTTGCCTATTACCTGACGGATTCGGAGCAGATCCCTTCGGCAGTCGGTCTGGGGGCGGCTCTGGATGAGAATGGCGTCATCTCTGCCTGCGGTGGTTTTCTGGTGCAGGCGCTGCCCAAGGCCCTGGAGTCGGAGATCGATGGGGTGATGGAAAGCATTGCCGGGCTTGCCCCCATCAGCGGGATCATAGCCGATGGCGGCCCTGAAGCGCTGCTGGCAAATCTGTGGGGCGGACTTGGGTATGCCACGCTGGAGAGCAGGGATGTTTTCTTCCGCTGCGGTTGTTTCCGTGAAAAGGTTGAGCGGGCACTGCTTTCTGTCGGACCTTCCCTGCTGGAAGAGATGCGTTCCAGTGAAAACCGGGCCGAGGTCCGCTGCGAGTTTTGCGGCAAGACCTACGCATTTAGTGCCGATGAGCTTTGCCAGCTGGCAGCATCCGCAGTTGCCCAGGACAAGCTATGAACATGCGCACGATCAGGCTGATTGTGGAATTTGACGGAACCAGTTATGCCGGATGGCAGGTCCAGCCCAACGGGCTGGCGGTGCAAGAGGTGCTGGAATCGGCGCTGAGGCAATTACTGGGTACGCCGGTGCGGCTGCATGCGTCAGGCAGGACCGATGCCGGTGTCCATGCCCGGGCCATGGTGGTCGCATTTCAGACCACCAGCCGTGTGCCCCTGCGCGCCTTTGTGGATGGCACCAACCGATTCCTGCCGCCGGATATCGCTGTTCAGCATGCACAGGAGGTTGACAACGGTTTCAGGCCGATTGCCGACGCCTTGTTCAAGCACTATCGTTACACAATCTACAATGCCCCGATCCGTTCCCCGCTGCGCCGTTTGTATTCATGGCATGTGCGTGAAGCGCTGGATGTGGAGCAAATGGCCGTCGCCGCGCACTGCTTTGTTGGTCGCCATGATTTCGGCGCATTCCGGGCGGCCAATTGTGCCACCAAGACCACCATCCGGCGTATGGACGCTGTGACGGTCAGCCAGGAGGGACGCCTGATCATAATTGATGTGACTGGTGAGGGGTTTCTGAAAAATATGGTGCGCATTATGACCGGTACGCTGGTGGATGTGGGGCGCGGACGATTTGAGCCCGGCCATGTTGGCTGGTTGCTGCAGAATCCGGACAGAAAAAAGGCCGGCGTAACTGCGCCGGCCTGTGGTCTCTGTCTGATTGATGTGCAATACGCCACTACTGAACCAGCAGCGCCTTGATGATGCTTTCAGCGGCCCGCCCGGTTTCGTCGCTGTAGCCCCTGTAGACCGCTTTTATCCTGCCCTTGCTGTCAATAATGACCGTCACTGGTAATTCCCTGATGCCATACGCCCGTTGTGCTGCCTCGCTGGCCAGCGCAACCGGATAGTTGATCTTATGCTTGTCGACAAAGGCCCGGAGGGTGTTTTCACCATCATCCACGCTAAGGCCGAGCACCTGCAGTCCCTGGCGGCTGTACTTGCGGTTCATCTCCACCAGATGCGGCACGGATTTGCGGCAGGGTATGCACCAGCTGGCAAAAAAATCCAGTACCAGCAACTGATTGCTGTAGCTGTCAAGTTGAACTGCTTGGCCGTTGATGGTGATGGCCTTGAATGCCGGTGCCGGCTGCCCGGACAGCGGGGTTGCGGCAGCGCCGGTCGGCAGCAGCATGAGCAGCAGTGCAATTGCCAGGCGCTTACGGAATCTGACAGGGGTCATCGCTAATTGGTTGCTTTGGCAATCATGGCCTCAAGCTGTGACTTGGGAACAGCACCCACCAGCTGGTCAACCACGGCGCCACCCTTGAAGATGATCAGGGTAGGTATGCCGCGCACGCCATACTTTCCAGGGGTAGCGGGATTTTCGTCCACATTGACCTTGCCGACCTTGAGTTTGCCGGCAAAATTTTCTGCCATGGTGTCGATCAGCGGTGCAATTGCCTTGCAGGGGGCGCACCAGGTGGCCCAGAAATCAACCAGAACAGGGATGTCGGACTGCAAAACCTCACGGTCAAAATTGGCGTCGGTAAACGCAAGAACCTTTTCGCTGGACATGATATTTTCTCCTTCTGGAAGTAAAATCAGGTCAAATGATATACGAGGCATTGAAAAAATCAAGCGCAAACTCCTGACAATGACCGCATTGGTTGAAACGTTTGTGAAAAGGTATTATGCTGTGCGGCACACTATCTTCGGGGATGGAAAGATGGCTTTTATGCCGCAGAACATGCATCAGCAGGGTGATACTGCACTGGCAGCAGCTTACAGTCGGACAGCTCTGCAGAAGAAGGGGCAGTTATGAGCCAGGCCTTTCATTTCATCACCCTGGCACTTTACGGTGGTGCAACAGCCACCTATCTGGCCTATCTGGCCAGAACCACACCAGCCATGGCCAGTTGGGCGCACAAGCTGATCACGCTTGGCTTCATCAGTCACATCCTTGCAATTGTGCACTACACCAGCTGTTCCGGGCATCTGCCCATTACCGGCATGCAGGAGTTGCTATCCTTTATGAGCCTGGCCATTGCGGGCGCCTTCATCCTGTTTGAGCGTCGTTTCAAGGTCGCCATTCTGGGTGCTTTCATTCTGCCGCTGGTCATGCTGATGCTGGTGGCATCCAGCCTGTTTCCCCATTTTTCCGGGCAGCCCCAGGCGGCTCCGGTGGCGGGTATGGCCTGGTTCCATGTGCTGCTCGCCCTGTTGAGCTATGCCATGTTCTCCATTGCCTGCGGCACCGGGGTGATGTACCTGATCCAGCAACATTTCCTAAAACACAAGCATTTCGGCAGTATGTTCCACAAGCTGCCTTCCCTGGAGACGGTCGACCGGATCAGCTTCCAGTGCCTGACGATCGGTTTCCCGCTTTTGACCCTTGCGATCATTGCTGGAGCCGTCCGTTCCGAACTGGTGATCGGCCGGTTTCTGGTCTGGTCCGACCCGCGACAGATGTGGACACTCGGATCATGGCTGCTGTATGCGGTTTTGTTCTATGGCCGCATTGCTGTCGGCTGGCGTGGCAGGAAGGCGGCTCTGCTTTCCATTACCGGCTTCATACTGCTTTGTTTCACACTTGTTGGCAGCAGTCACAACGTCAACTGGTATCCGTAACCGGCGCGGGTTTTTGACTGCCCCGCTATCAAGTAACCACCTTGGGATAGAGATCGTACATGTCAATGGCGCTGCAATGCACATAATCGTAGTCGGGCTTTCCCACTTGACCGCCACGGTTGAAATCCGTGAAAAGCTGGCCTTCTCGCCCAATATGATTGAAAGGCCGTTGCGTGAACTGGTCGCCCTGGACGAGATCGTAGAAGGTGTAATCCTGTCGACTTGCAACCGGGTGGAAATTTATGCCTCTACCCGCGATATTGCCGGCGGCATGGCGCGACTCAGGCGTTTCCTGGCCGACTACCACCACTTCAACTACGAACGTCTGGAGGGGCACCTCTACAGCTATCATTCCGAGGCCGCAATCCGGCATGTCTTTCGTGTGGCAGCCAGCCTGGATTCGATGGTGGTCGGTGAGCCGCAGATACTGGGGCAGCTCAAGGCAGCCTACGGCTTTGCCGCCGAATACAAGACCTCCGGCATCATCCTCAATCGTTTTCTGCACAAGGCCTTTTCCGTGGCCAAACGGGTGCGCACCGAAACCAGGATCGCCGCCTCAGCCGTATCCGTGGCCTTTGCGGCGGTTGAGCTGGCCAGGAAGATCCTGGGCGACCTGTCCGGAAAGACGGTCATGCTGATCGGCGCCGGCGAGATGTGTGAGTTGGCGGCCAAACACTTCATTGGCTGCGGGGCCGAACGTATCATGGTGGCCAACCGCACCTTTGAGCGCGCCGAGCGTCTGGCCGAAGAGTTCTGCGGCCAGGCCGTGCCGTTCGAAAGGCTTTTCGAACACCTCCATCAGGCCGATATTGTGCTTTCCTCCACCGGCGCCGAGCAGGCCTTCATCGGTCCCGCCGAGGTGGAAGCGGCCGTGCGCAGGCGCCGCTACAGTCCCATGTTCTTCATCGATATTGCCGTGCCGCGCGATATCGATCCGCGGGTCAATGACCTGGAAAACGCCTACCTGTTCACACTGGATGATCTGCAGGAGGTTGTTCAGAGCAACATCGCCCAGCGTAACGTGGAGGCAGACAAAGCGGTCGAGATCGTTGACATGGAGGTGGCCCGTTTCTACAGGTGGCTTTCCTCGCTGGATGTCACGCCGACCATCGTTGCCTTGCGGCGCAGGTTTGAAGAGATTCGCCAGGCGGAACTGGATCGCAACAGCGCGTCCTGGAAGGGGCTCTCGCCGGAGGATGAGCAGCGGCTGGATCTGCTGACGCGGTCGATCATCAACAAGCTGCTCCATCCCGCCATGGCTGTGCTGAAACAGTCCGGTCAGGGGGGGCGCACCGACCTGTATGTGGATGCCCTGCGTCAACTGTTTGATCTGCAGGAAGCCGAAGCGGACGATTCCGGCCAGCAGACTAGGGAATGAGGCGTCAGTGAAACTGCCGGCCCTGTACAGGGGGGTGCTGATAAAACGCTACAAGCGTTTTCTGGCGGATGTACAGCTGGAAGACGGTCGCACGGTTACCGCGCACTGCCCCAATTCGGGCAGCATGAAGGGCTGTGCTTTGCCGGGCAGTCCGGTCTGGCTCTCGCTGAGCGACAACAAGAAGCGGAAACTGGCCTACACCTGGGAGCTGGTCGAGGCAGACGGTTGTCTGGCCGGTATCAACACGGCCCTGCCCAATCTGCTGGTGCGGGAGGCCATTGAAAACGGCACGGTCAGCCAGCTGGCTGGCTATGAGACCATCCGGCCCGAGGTGCCTTACGGTGAAAACAGCCGCATTGACCTGCTGCTGGATGGCCCTGCCGGACGCTGCTTCGTGGAAGTCAAGAATGTCACCCTGGCTGAAGGAGACCGGGCACTGTTCCCCGATGCCGTTACCCTGCGCGGACAGAAGCATCTGCGCGAACTGATGCGGGTAGTCAGCCAAGGCGGGCGCGGCGTCATCTTTTTTACTGTACTGCGCGGGGACGCACGCAGCATGTCACCCGCGGACCTGATTGATCCGGAGTACGGCCGCCTGCTCAGGGAGAGCTGCCGGCATGGCGTCGAGGCCCTGGCCTACCAGGCACTGGTAACGCCTGCGGAGATCCGGCTGATTGAGCAACTGCCCATAATCCTGTGAAGAATGAAGTGGAGAGAACAATGCCCCCCAAGAAAATCAGAATTGGTACCCGCGACAGCCGTCTGGCGCTGTGGCAGGCGGAATGGGTCAAAAGTGAACTGGAAAAGGCATATCCGGGGATAGATGTGTCGCTGGTCAGTATCAAGACCATGGGTGACAGGATTCTGGATGTGCCGCTGGCCAAGGTGGGCGGCAAGGGCTTGTTCGTCAAGGAGATTGAGGAGGCCATGCTCAGGGGCGAGGTTGACATCGCCGTGCACAGCATGAAGGACGTGCCCACCTTTTTCCCTGAAGGACTGGGATTGTGCTGTATCACCCGGCGCGAAGACCCCCGTGATGCCGTTGTATCCCGCGGCATCCCGCTCAGTGACCTGCCGCATGGCGCCAGAATCGGCACCTCTGCGCTGCGTCGACAGGCCCAGTTGCTGAAGGAGCGTCCTGACCTGCAGATGGTGGTCATCCGTGGCAACGTGGAGACCCGCATCCGCAAGCTGGAGAGCGAGCAGCTGGACGCGGTCATACTGGCGGCAGCCGGGATGAAGCGGCTTGGTTTCGGGGACAGCATCACCGAGTGCCTGGATGTGCAGCTGTCCATACCGGCCATCGGCCAGGGGGCGCTGGGGATCGAGTGCCGCCTGGATGATCGGGAAATGCAAGATGCGATTGCATTCATGAACCATGCGGAGACGGCCTGCTGTGTCAAGGCGGAACGGGCCCTGCTCAAACGCTGCGAAGGTGGCTGCCAGGTGCCGATTGCGGCCCACGCGGTGCTGGAGGGGGATGAACTGCATATGATCGGTCTGATCGCAGCGGTGGACGGGCGTCACTGTGTGCGGGGCGAGGTCAGCGGTGATGCCGGGCAGTGCGAGGAACTGGGCCGGACCCTGGCGGACCTGTTGTTGTCGCAGGGCGGCAAGGAGATATTGGATGAGGTGTATCAGGCCGAGGCAGAATCAAGCTTGAGCTGACTTCCGGGAGGATGTGAATCATGCAAAAAGGCATTGTATATCTGGTAGGGGCCGGTCCCGGTGACCCGTCGCTGATGACCCTGCGCGGGGTCGAATGTCTGCGGCGCGCCGATGTGGTGGTTTACGACTATCTGGCCAACGAGCAGCTTTTAAACCATGCGCCGCCTGCTGCGGAGCGGATCTATGCCGGCAAGGTCGGCGGCCGCCACAACCAGGAACAGGAGGAGATCAGCGACCTGCTGGTAGGCAAGGCGCGCGAGGGCAAAACCGTGGTGCGCCTGAAAGGGGGCGACCCGCTTGTCTTCGGTCGTGGCGGCGAAGAATGTCAGGCACTGAAAGAGGCCGGTCTGGCCTTTGAAGTCGTGCCGGGGATTACGGCTGCCATTGGCGCGGGCGCCTATGCCGGCATTCCACTGACCCACCGTGATTTTACTACCTCGGTTACGCTGATCAGCGGTCACGAAGGGGGCGACGGGGAAGACGGCAGCATTGATTGGGAACGTCTGGGGCATGACAGCGGCACCCTGGTGTTCTACATGGGTATCAGCAACCTGAGACAGAACATGGGACGGCTGGTCAATCACGGCCGCAGTCCCCGGACGCCGGTGGCCCTGGTGCGCTGGGGCACGACCATGGATCAGCAGGTCTTGACCGGCACCCTGGCGGACATTGCCGATCTGGCGGAACAGCACAACTTCAAGCCGCCCGCTGTAACCATTGTCGGCGAGGTTGTCTCTTTGCGCGAAACATTGCGCTGGTTCGACACCCGTCCGCTTTTCGGGCGGCGCATCCTGATCACCCGGGCCGCCGACCAGGCTGGCGAATTTGCCGGACTGCTTGCGGAACGTGGTGCCAAGGCCATAGAGTGTCCGACCATCCTCATGGTTGAACCGGAAAGCTGGGCGCCACTGGACGCCGCCATTGCCAAAATCAGCGAATATGACTGGCTGGTGCTGACCTCTGCCAATGCGGTGCGCTACTTCTTCAAGCGGCTTGATGCGCTGGGGCTGGATGCTCGAGCACTGAGCGACTGCCGCGTCTGCGCGGTCGGACCGGGTACGGCCGAGGCGCTGCATGGCTTTGGGGTGCGGGCGGACCTGATTCCGGACAGCTACAAGGCCGAAGGGGTGGCGGCCGCCTTTGCCAAACTGGATATCAAGGGAGACAGGGTGCTGTTTCCGCGCGCTGACCACGCCCGCGAGGTAATTCCGCATGAGCTGGGCTGCATGGGGGCGCTGGTGGACAGCCCGGTGGCCTATTGCAACGTCATGCCCGGCAAACTGCCGCCCGAGGCGGTATTCGAGCTGGAAAAGCGGGCCGTTGACTGCATTACCTTCACATCCTCCTCCACGGTGCGCAATCTGGCTGCCATGCTGGGTGAGGACCGGATGGTCGACATGCTGCGGGGGGTGGCGGTTGCCTCGATTGGTCCTGTTACCAGCAAGACCTGCCGGGCCCTGGGGCTGAAGGTCGACATCGAGCCGGCTGAATACACCTTGCCGGCCTTGGCCGACGCCATTGAGGCCTTTCTTCTCAAATCCGGCGCAGACAGCCTTGAGTAATAAACAGACAGCATAGATCAACCGGAATACGCTTGAGGGGGTGCGGTTTGAAAGCTGATGACAGGCAGAGATCGGTGCTGGTGGTGGACGATAATGTGGATTTCCTGAGCGAAATCAAGCTATTGCTCGCTTCCAACGATATACGCGATGTGCTGGCCCTGAGTAACAGCAGCGAGGTGATACCGCTGCTGGAAATGGGCGGGGTGTCGGTTGTGCTGATGGACTGGATGATGCCGGAAAAGAGCGGCGCCGATCTGCTGCCGCTGATCATCCATCGTTTCCCCCATGTGCCGGTCATCATCATGACCGCTGTCAATGACGTGCAGACGGCGGTTGGCTGCATCAAGCAGGGGGCTTTCGACTACCTGACCAAGCCGATCGATGTCAACCGGCTGCTGACCGGTCTCAACAAGGCCTTCCAGATCAATGAACTGGCTGTCCAGAACCGCCGGCTCAAGGAATACCTGCTGGGGGATACCCTGCTCAGTCCGGATGTCTTTGAGAACATCAGAACCGTCAACCCGCGCATGCAGGCCATTTTCAAGATCGTGGAAACCATGGCCGGCACCTACAACCCGGTGCTGATTACCGGCGAGACCGGCGTGGGCAAGGAGCTGATTGCCCGGGCCATCCATCGTTCCAG
>DAONZY010000014.1:41812-43191 GCA_035407085.1 Deltaproteobacteria bacterium
GGCCCGCAATGCCCTGGAGGCTTACGAATATCCCGGTAACGTGCGCGAACTGATGCACCTGATCGAGAACGCCGTGGCTTGCAATAGCGGGGCTTCGCTGGGCATCGATGATTTTATCGGCGTGGAGACCGCGGCGGATACGCCCAAACGCAATCTGCGCATCTTCCGTGACAAGCACTTCCGGCTGCAGATGAATTTCGACAGTTTTCCCAGCATTGACAAGGTCGAGCAGATGATCATTGAAGAGGCCATGCGCATGACCTCCGGCAACAAGTCCGTGGCGGCCGACCTGCTGGGCATCTCTCGCCCCACACTCAACCGCAAACTGGATTCCCGCGATAATTGAGTTTTTACAAGTAGTTTGCCACAGAGAACACAGGGAAAACCATCAGCCATGGAATGCCAGCTTCATCAGAAAGGTGAACAGCGGATGTGAGGGACGTGAGCTTTCAGCCGTTGTGAACCGGCAGCAGTACCGATACGGTTGTGCCGCTGCCCGGCTGGGAGATGAACTTCAGGCTGCCATTGTGTTCGCTGATGATGTGATTGGCCACGAACAGCCCCAGTCCGCTGCCTCCCTGGCCGATGCGGGTCGAATAGAAAGGCTCGGCCAATCGCTCCAGATTTTCCGGATCAATACCCACCCCTTCGTCCTTGATGGCGATCATGACCTGGTTTTTCCGTGGACTGAAGGCGGTCCGCACGGCAATGGCCCCCGGTTTGCCTGCCATGGCCTGCATGGCGTTCAGCAGCAGGTTGACCACCACCTGTTCCAACTGGTGCTTGCAGCCGTTCACAAAAGGCAGGTTGCGGCGGGTATCGACTGCGATGTTGACATCCGGGTAACGGCCATAGGCCCGCACGGTGGAGATGGCGTCATTCACAACCTGGTTGACGCTCACGTTGGGATGGTACTCGGAACTTGAGCCCAGGCTGTAATTGCGCAGGTCCTGAATCACATGGGAGATGGCGTTGGTGGCGCGCTCGATCCCGGCACAACTCTGCAGTACTTCGTTCTGGGCGCGGGTGAACGGGATGCCCCCCAGGCTGAAATCCCCCTCATCCCTGGCGATCTGCTGCAGCAGGGGGATGGCATCCCCCCAGGCCCGGGTCAGAAACAGTCCGGCCAGACGGATCGAGGCGTTGGGGTTGTTGATCTCATGGGCCATGCTGGAAGCCAGCAGCCCCAGAAAGGTCATGCGGTTGGCCTGGATCAGCCGGGCCATCATCTGTTTCTTCTCTTCCTGCACCTCCAGCCGCATGGCGTCCACCAGCGCCGTCTGCAGTCGTTTATTCTCCTCCTCACGGCTCTGCAGTGTTTCTGCCAGGCTGTTGACCGCCAGGGCGGCATGACCGGCCTCGTCTTCCTTCTCCACCGC
>DAONZY010000014.1:43291-44369 GCA_035407085.1 Deltaproteobacteria bacterium
ATCGTATTCTGCGCAGATTGCTGAAGCAGGGCGGTGTCGTGGGCAAACAGCGGCAGGCGGATATCGCTGGCCAGTTGCATGGCCAGCAGGTGGAGGCGCTCACGGGCCTGGTTCTGGCCGGAACGGATTTCGGAGTGGACGTAGATGAAAGCTGAAGTGGCGGTGATCAGCAGGGTCAGGATGGTAAAGTAGAGCAGCAGTCTGAAACGGAAACCGTTGATGTCTGCCTTGGTCAGCATGGCCTAATCCTGTATGGAGAGGACAGTGCCGCCCGGCTGGCTCAGGCTGATGCCCAGGGAATGCAGCACACTGTCATTGGTCTTTAGAATGGCCCGGCGGGGTATCCTGATCTTCACTCCGGCGCCGCCAGGACTTAGTACCTGGCCGGCCAGTTCGGCCGCCTGGCGCCCCATGTCCACGCGGTCAAGCTCCAGTACTGCTGCCGCACCCAGGCGCAGGTAAGCCCCGGCAAAGGAGATTAGCGGCACATGATTCTGTTGGGAGAAGCGGAAGAAGGCCTCCATGCTCTCGCGGGTCACGACGCCGGCATCGGGCAGCATCCAGATGGCATCAACCTTGCCTGCCAGGCTGGTGAGCTGGGCCATGGTCTGCTGGGGCGCGCGTACTGCGCGCTGCACCAGCTCAATACCCAGCCGGGCCGCATCCTGACGTGCCTGGCGCAGATAGGCGGCGCTGTGCGATGAATGGTAGACCACGCCGACCCGGCGTGCCTTCATGCCGCGGCAGATTGACAGATATTGGGCGGATGGTATGAACATGCCCACGCCGTTCACGTTGGGGCCGTTCAGTGCGGAGTTGTGCAGTTCCAGCGCCAGCAGGGAAATCACCGGTGTGTGGCGCACGTTGCGGGACAGGCGCAGCGCCCGGTCTCCCAGGGCCAGCACCATTCTCGGCTGGTCCTCGCGCACGATGCGGACGATGTCGGTATCGGCGTAGTCGGAGAGCACAATCACGCGCTCAGACCCGCGCCGCAGGCTGCGGAAACCTTTTAGCGCCTCCTCAAAGGCCGAGTTGCGGCTGCTCTGCACGATCAGCACGTCGTAGGCCTCGGCCAGGG
>DAONZY010000015.1:0-26165 GCA_035407085.1 Deltaproteobacteria bacterium
GTATGTCCCTTAAGTTTGCTGTAGCGATATCTGCTGTTATGGCGTTGCTCGAAAGCAAGTGAACCGGATTGCAGCTCTTCCAAGGATGCCATAGTTACTTTGCCGAGAAACTTCTGTTCGTAACGTTCGTTAAAGCTTTCGATCATTCCGTTTCTCCATGGCTCGGCCATTGGCACGAACCAGGGCTCAACACCATAGTGCAGGCAGAGTCGGATGAGCGGCCCCATTCCGTGAGGGTGCGTCGGGCTTCCAAAGAACGACATGGCGTTATCAACCTGGATGCGTTCCGGTATTCCCATCCGCTTCCATGCACCCCAGAATCCATCAAAGATCGTTTGTGCTGATTTGGAAAGGGCAGGATGAAGCCCACACCTGACCGTAGCCGTATCAACGATATTCAGGCTGTAGAAACGAATTGGACCTTTCAGGTAGCACGGCCCGACAAAGTCAGCTTGATGGGTCTGGTTTGGTAAAACCGACGGCAGAGCTGGATACAGCGTTCCTTTGGCTTCATATTTACCGGTTCGTCGATGAGTTAGCTCATTCTTGGCGAGAATCCGGTTGATAGTCCTGATCGAAGGCAACGGCTTGGCACCAAGATCTTCCATCTCCCACAGGATTGCTTGGGCACCGCAGAAAAGATCCTGATTGTAGAGATTGAGGCGAACCATTTTGACGATTTCTTCAATCTCTGTAAGCGTATGATTTGGAGTCGCGAGGGGACGGCGAGAACGATCCTCACACCATGAAGCCTCGTCTTTGCTATATCGCTTGATCCATTTGTACAGCCAAAATCTCGACTTGCCGAGCGATGTGCAGATTGATTCAGGACTTTCACCATTCTTAAACCTTTGAACGGCCAAAGCCCGATGCTGTTTGATTTCATCTTCCACGAACACCTCCGAATTGATTTGGTGTTCACAGAATTACGTGGTTACTATTCGATTGTCAGAGAACTTTGTTAGCTATGTGCTGGCACATTATTTTGTTATCGATGTCCTGGCACTCAACAACTAGGGACTAGGAACTGGTGAAACAGATGTTCAAGCAAAACAATACTAGTCCCAAGTCACCAGTCTCCAGTCCCGGAGTATAGAATGGAACTGATCAATCAACATACCAAGCGGATTATGGAGGGGTGTAAGGAGAGGGCCCGCGCTGCCGGCCTGTCCTTTACCGGCGAGTCGCTGGAGTATGTTGTCACCAATCGGGATTTGCTGGAACTGAGCCCCAAGGTGATGATCCCGACACTCTACGACTACTGGGTGCACGATGTGGAGGTGCTGCAGGAGAAGGGCAAGTATGAACTGTATCCCCACAATCCCTAAGAAACGGTGATCAACACCCGTCCGCCAATTTCGTTCTACAATGACAATAACCCGGATTGGCTGAACGTGATGATCTTCTACCATGTGCTGGGGCACATCGACTTCTTTCAGAACAACCTCTATTTTCGGCATACCTGGGACTACGACTTCACCGGTGAGGCGCTGTCCGACAAGCGGCTGATCGCCAAACTACGCTCTGAAAAGGGGCGTCAGGTGGATTATGTGATCGAGTTTGCCCGCAGTATCGACAACCTGGTGGATTTTCATGGTGAACTGTCGGATATCTTTACCCCGTCTAACGTCTGTAGTTCCGTCCGGCTCAATTTTTTCTTCGATCTGTTCCTGCAGACGGAAAAGAAGGTACCGGTCAGCGAGTACATCAGGGAAATCGAACGCTACAATGGTTTCATCCGGCAGTATGGCGAGCAGGGTGAAAAAAACTTCATACATGACGCGGAGCAGCGTTTCCCCGAGTTGGAATCCCATTTTTTGCGCTATGAGTCAGCTACACATAAAAAGAGTCGCGACCTGCTGCGCTATCTGATGGACCACTCGGAATTCCTTAACCGCGATGAAAACCTGTGGATGAAGTCCGTGATGGAGATTATCCGCAAGACCGCCATATTTTTCCAGCCGCAGATTCGCACCAAGATCATGAACGAGGGCTGGGCCAGCCACTGGCACGAAGCCCTGTTTCTGCAGGATGATCGTATCTGCGGGCACGAGGTGGATTTTGCCAGGGTACATGCCGGAGTGACCAGCATGCCCAGGGTCGGGCTCAATCCCTATGCCCTAGGTATGCGCATATTCAATCATCTGGAGGAACAGGCGGACAAGGGTCGGATATCCTTTGAATACCAGCGGCTGCTTGATACGGCTGCACGCAAGTCGTTTGACAATTTGTCCGCTCAGGGGCGGGACAGCATCTTCTCGGTGCGGGAAAATCTGTGTGATTACATGTTTCTCAAACAGTTCATCGATCAGGATTTCATGGATAAGCACCGGCTGTTTGTGGCCGGACGGCGTCTGGACCGGCAGCGGATGGTCTGGCAGTATTACGTCAAGAGCCGCCGGGCCGAGGAATACCGCCAGATGATGCTGGACTCGCTCTATCACCCGCCAGTGATCACAGTGGATACTCAAAACGGGATTGAAGGCTCCCTGTATCTGGTCCACCACTTCGAGGGTAAACAGTTGATTCAGGAATATATTGCCAATACGCTGATGGGGATTTCATATCTATGGGGCGGTCCGGTTATGCTTGAATCCAGTGTGGGGGTGATTGCCAGCAAGGGGGCGCCATTTTCGGCGGCACTTCCGGAGGAGGAGGAGCAGGGTGAGATCAGCTGGCAGCGGGTGGTGTATTCGATGAATGATAAGGTTTTTACAAGGAAGAATAAATAGATACGGAGCAGATCCAACCACTGATGACCAAGATTGAACATGTTTAGGTGAGATGATGGGGAATATTGACAAGGCATTGCATCATTTGAAGCGTACGATAGACGAACAGGAACAGAGCCAGACGGTGACGTTTGAGGATTTTCTGCGGATTCTGTCCGCCCGCCCGGAGCTGGTGGTGCGCAATATCTTCCAGACATTCCATGACATGATCCACAGCTATGTGGGGGCGGGGCGTGACGAATACCCGGATGATCCGGAGTCGATCAATTATGTGGATTACGACTGCAGCCGGCTGTTTGTGGAGAATACCGATCACCCCTTCTTTGCCGACCGGCTGCTGGCCAACCGGCTGATCAATCATGTGGATTCGATGAAGACCAGCATGCAGCAGAACAAGCTGTATGTGTTTGAGGGGCCGCCCGGTTCCGGCAAAAGCACTTTTCTAAATAACGTGCTGCTGAAGTTCGAGGAGTATGCCAACAGTGATGCCGGCACCCGTTATGAGGTGGTCTGGCGGCTTGACCGCCGCATGCTGGCCCGGATTAACGAGACCCAGCTGGGCTCGTTCGTGGATCGTCTGTCGGTGCTGCTGGATGAGTATGAGCTGGGGCAGGCCGAATTGGCCGAGATGAAAAGCAACGTCTACCGCAGCGGCGATTATGTGGAGCTTTGTTGCCCGTCCCACGACAATCCACTGCTGATGATCCCCAAGAAGGACCGGCGTCAGTTCTTCGATGATCTGTTCAAAAATGACGAGTTTAAATGGAAACTGTTCACCGAAAAGGAATATGAGTGGGTCTTCCGGGAGAAGCCCTGCACCATCTGTAGTTCGATCTTTGAGGCTTTGCGGCAGCGGCTGCCCAATCCCATGGATATCTTCAGGATGATCCATGCCCGTCCCTATCGCGTTAATCGACGTCTGGGGGAGGGGATCACGGTTTTCAATCCGGGTGACAAGCCGATGAAGCAGAACGTGATCGGCAATGAGCAGCTGCAGAAAAAGATCGATGCATTGCTGGGTGACAGTAACGCGGTTCGCTATATCCACTCCAGCTTTGCCAGCACAAACAACGGCATTTACGCGCTGATGGATGTCAAATCACATAATGCCGAGCGCCTGATGGAACTGCACAACATCATCAGTGAGGGGATCCACAAGGTTGAGCAGGTCGAAGAGAATGTCAGGTCATTGTTCATTGCCCTGATGAATCCGGAGGATGAGAAGGCCATCGAGGGGTTTAAGTCCTTCAGTGACCGGATCGAATTCATCAATGTACCCTATGTAATGGATCTGCATACGGAAGTTGATATCTATCGTCACATCTTCGGGCGGCACATCGATGAGAGCTTTCTGCCGCGCGTGATACACAATTTTGCCCGACTGATCATCGCCACGCGCATGAACTCCAAATCCGAGGCCATGCTGGAATGGATCGAAGATCCGTCCAGGTATGCCATGTACTGTGATGAAAACCTGCTGCTGCTGAAGATGGAGATTTATGCCGGACACATACCGCCTTGGCTGACGGAGGAGGATCGCAAGCGGCTGAACGCCAAGCGTCGTCGCAGGATCATCGACGAATCCGAGAGCGAGGGGGTGACCGGTTTCTCCGGCCGCGATTCGATCAAGCTGTTTGGCGAGTTTTACAGCGCCAATGTGCGCAAGGATAAATTGATCACCATGTCCAGTCTGGGCAGTTTCTTCAAGAACTGGCGCAGCGACCTGATCGACATGCTTCCACCCGGTTTCCTGGATTCGCTGGTGCGCAACTACGACTATACCGTACTGCAGGAGGTCAAGGAGGCGCTGTACTATTTCAACGAACAGCAGATTTCCCGCGATATTCTCAACTACATGTTCGCCGTCAATTTTGAGAACGGCTCAACAGCGATCTGCAACTATACCGGCGAGAAACTGGAGATCAGCAACGAATTTCTCTGCTCTTTAGAACTCAGGTTTTTGGGGCCGAATGCGAGCGATGCCACAAGGATCAAGTTCCGTTCGGAAACACAGAAGGAGTATGCATCACGGACGCTGACCCAGGAGATCATGGTGGAAGGCAAGGAACCTGTGCAGACGAATCTTTACAAAACGCTGCACGAACATTATGTGAACAACTTGAAGGACAAGTCTCTGGAACCGTTTCTGGATAACGAGAACTTCCGTCGCGCCATCAAGGACTTTGGAACCGACAGTTTCAAGACCTATGATCAGCGCATCCGCAACGATGTAACCTTCCTGATAGGAAATCTAGGAGCTGAACGCTATCGTTATACCAGCCAGAGTGCCAGGGAGATGTGCGTATATGTGATTGACAACGATCTGGCGCGCCGGTTTTCCTGATGCCTTCTGAATCTTGCCGCAGAATATGAGAAGGCGCCTGACGGCGCCTTCTTCTGTTTCCGGATATATCTTTGTGGTTATCCCTTTCCGACGAAATAACGGGCGATGTCGTTATAGAAGGCAAATGCCATCAGAGTCAGCAGCAGGGCCATGCCGACCTGCTGGGCACGTTCACGCACCCTCTCGCTGACCGGTCGTCCGAAGACCAGCTCCCAGAGGTAGAATACCAGGTGACCGCCGTCCAAAACCGGAACAGGCAGCAGATTGAGTATGCACAGGTTGACCGAAAGCAGCGCCATGAAGGCCAGCAGGCTGGATGCTCCGGCCGAAGCCTGCTCGCCGGCCATCTTGACGATCATGATTGGACCGCCGACGTTGTCCAGCGGCACAACGCGCTGCACCATCTTTACAAATGACATGACGGTCAGTTCGGTGACCTTGATGGTCTGCTCAGTGCCCTTGGCCAATGCCTGGACCGGGCCATAGTATTCGGTGATAACCTCACCGGCTGATTTGATGCCGATGATGTAACCGTCGACCTTCTCTCCGTAAACGTTCTGAGTGACCAGCGGTTCGGGGGTGATGACCAGTTTCAGCTCCTGATCACCCCGTCTGATGTCCAGTTTTACCGGTTGTCCCTTGCCGCTGACGATGGTGGCCGAGATGTCCTGCCAGTTTGATACCTGTTTGCCATTAATGCCCGTGATCCGGTCGCCGCTGCGAATGCCGGCCTTGAAGGCCGGTTTGTCCGCAATAACCTCACCGATTCTGGTGGTGACGGTTGGTACACCCGTCATGGAGAGCACTATGAAGGCCAGCCAGGCAAACAGCAGGTTGGAAAGCGGCCCGGCCATTACGATGGCGATGCGGGCTAGCGGCGGCTTTTGGGCGTATGAACGCTCCTTTTCTTCTTCGGTCAGCACTACGGGTGTTTCTGTGGCCGCTTGTTCCGATTTGCTATCAGTTGAATGGTGATTGGCGTCACTGCCCTCGATAATACCGCCTTCGCCAAACATCTTGACGTAGCCCCCCAGCGGGAAGGCGGAGACCAGATATTCCGTTTCACCCCAGGTTTTGCTGAAAAGCTTAGGACCAAAACCCAGGGAAAACTTCTCAACTTTTACGTTAAAGGCCTTGGCAACCAGAAAATGACCCAGTTCGTGCACAAATACGAGGATGCCGAGAACAATGATGGCGTATATGATCGTCATATCAGTTGGTCAACCCCCTGCATATGCTGGCGGCTGTGCGGCGTCCCCACGTGTCAGCCTCCAGTACCTCTTCAATTGACGAAATCTTGTGGGCCGGGTGGGCCTGCATGGTTGATTCAATTACCCGGCTGATCTGCATGAACGGGATACGTCCATCTAGGAAGGCTTCTACCGCAATTTCATTGGCGGCGTTCATGACAGCCGGCATACTCTGTCCGGCAGTAATCGACTGGTATGCCAGGGCCAGGCAGCGGAACTTTTCCAGATCAGGCTTGAAGAATGTCAGCCCGTTCAGTTCCGTCAGGTCGAGCGGTTTGATACCGCTGGTGATGCGCTCCGGGTAGGAGAGGGCGTAGGCAATCGGCGCCTTCATGTCCGGCATGCCCAACTGGGCCATCACGCAGCCGTCCACATATTCCACCATGGAGTGAATGATGCTCTGGGGATGGATGTTGACAGCGATCTTTTCCATGGGGGTGTTGAACAGCCAGTGGGCTTCGATTACTTCCAGCCCTTTGTTCATCATGGTGGCCGAGTCGATGGTGATTTTCCTGCCCATGCTCCAGTTTGGGTGATTCAGCGCGTCGTGTACGGTCACGCCAGCCAGTTGTTCCATTGCAGTGTTGAGGAAAGGGCCTCCGGAGGCGGTCAGGATAATGCGGCTGATATCCTGGCGGCGGTGGCCTTCCATGGACTGGAATACGGCGCTGTGTTCGCTGTCGACGGGATATAGTTTGACCCCCTCGGCGTCTACCATCTCCATGAAGATGTGACCGGCTGTGACCAGGGTTTCCTTGTTGGCCAGGGCAATGTCCTTACCGGCTCGAATGGCGGCGGCGGTTGGTACCAGTCCGGCTGCCCCCACGATTGCAGCTACCACCATTTCGGTTTCATCTGCGGTAGCTGCGGTAACCAGTCCTTGAACCCCGCCCAGGATCTCCACCTTGAGACCATCACAGAGCTCCTTAAGTCTGGGCACATCCGCCTCTGACGCCACAGCGGCAATGCGTGGTGAAAACTGCCTGATCTGGCTGGCAAGCAGTTCCAGGTTTTTGCCAGCGGTGAGGGCGATCACCTGGAAACGGTCCGGGTGGGCGGCGACGATTTCCAGTGTGCTGACGCCGATTGAACCGGTTGACCCGAGTATGGAAAGCTTTTTCATGTGCTGTTATCCCTTGAAGATGAGAATTGCGTAGTAATATGCGGCCGGTGCGGCAAAGATGATACTGTCCAGACGGTCAAGCACACCGCCGTGGCCGGGGATGATGCTGCCGGAGTCCTTGACCCCGAAACTGCGCTTGAGCATCGACTCGAACAGATCGCCGGCCTGTCCGATCATGCCGATGAATACAGCGGTAAGCAGTGCATCGGCTATGGTTAACTGGGGGAAGAAGGTGTATTTGGCCAGCATGGTGCCGCAGATGCTGCCCAGCAGGCCGCCGACAGCGCCCTCAACACTTTTTTTAGGGCTGACCAGCGGATAGAGCCGATGTTTGCCGAATGCACTGCCGCAGTAATAGGCGGCGGAGTCGTTTGTCATTACAATCAGCATGATCACCAGCAGCCACTGGACGCCGTAATGGGTCTGGCGCAGCATGACCAGATGCATGATCAGTAGAGGAATGTAGCTGAAGGCCAGCAGGGCATACGCGGTTTCACGGGCGGCGGTGGTGATGTCCTTGATGCGGAACAGGAAGATTAATGCAAAGGCCAAAAACAGCAATGTTATCGCGCACAGGGCCATACGGTCGCCTGCCAGCAATGGCACAAAGATCATGGTGGTTGCGCAAACAGCAGCCAGCCAGGATTCCAAGCAGCGTTCGGGCAGGGCCATGGTGTAGAATTCGCGCATGCCGATGAAGGTGCAGATACCCAACAGTATGGCGAAGTGCAGCGGGCTGCCCTTGATAATGGTCAGTATTACAACCGGCAGCAAAAACAGTGCGGTAATAAGTCTTTTAATAATATCTCCTTGCCGATATCCGCATTTGAGTGTTCATGCTGAAAGGGGTTCAGTGTCCGTTGACCGGGGTGAGTTGCTCACTGGTCATTCCGAAACGCCGCTCTCGGGACTGATAATCCAGGAGCGCCTTGTGAAACTCATTAATGGTGAAATCCGGCCAGTTGGTTTCCGTAAAATACAGTTCTGTGTATGCCAGTTGCCAGAGCAGGAAGTTGCTGATGCGCATTTCTCCGCTGGTGCGAATCAGAAAGTCTGGGTCGGGTAAGCCGCCCGTGTCCAGGTACTTCCCGAAGGTGTTGACTGAGATATCATCGGGCGACAATTCGCCTGCCGCCACATCCCTGGCGATGCGGGTGGCAGCCATGCTGATCTCCTGTCTGCCCCCGTAGGACAGGGCCAGGGTAAGCACCATGCCGCTACATGCAGCTGTATCGATAATGGCCTTATCAAGCAGGGCAATGACGTCTGGTGGCAGGTCACCGCGGTTGCCAATCACATTGAAACGGATGTTCTTTTTAACCATCCGCGCTGTTTCTTTCTGGATATACTTCTTGAGCAGGGTCATCAGCGCTTTGACCTCGATTGCCGGGCGCGACCAGTTCTCCGAGGAGAAGGCAAACAGGGTCAGATATCTGATGCCGAGCAGCCAGGCCTGCTCTACCACCAGATTTACAGTTTCAGCGCCGCGCTGATGTCCAACGATGCGTTTCAGCATGCGTTGTTGCGCCCAGCGTCCGTTGCCATCCATAATGATGGCCAGATGCACCGGCAGTTTTTGTGGGTCCAGTTGCGGCATCAGACTTCCATTACCTCTTTTTCCTTGTGGGCGACCGCTTCATCAACCTTGGCCTCGAATGCCTTGGTGGTGTCCTGCACATCCTTCTCGAAGCGTTTCAGTTCATCCTCGGTAATGGCCTTGTCCTTCTCCAGTTTTTTCAGCTTGTCAATGGCATCGCGGCGGATATTTCTCAGGGCGACCTTGTCGTCTTCGGCCTTTTTCTTGATGTCCTTGACGATCTCCTTGCGACGTTCTTCGGTCAGCGGGGGCAGGTTCAGCCGGATGGCCTTGCCGTCGTTTGATGGCGTCAGTCCGATGTTGGAATTGAGGATTGCCTTTTCAATGATCGCAATCATCTTGGATTCCCAGGGGGAGATTATGATGGTTCTGGCTTCCGGCACTGCCAGTGTGGCAACCTGGCTGATGGGGGCCGGGTTACCGTAGTAATCGATCCGAATGCTGTCGAGAATGCCGGTGCTGGCTCTGCCGGTGCGAATCTTTTGGAACTCCCCCTTGAGCACGGAGACGGTCTTTTCCATATGGGATTTCATGTCTGCGATAACGGTTTTGGCCATGGTCTATTCTCCTTGTACGATGGTGCCGATTTCTTCACCATTGATAACCTTTTTGATATTACCTTCGGTTGTCAGGTCAAAGATGATGATGGGTAGCTTGTTGTCCATGCATAGCGAGGTGGCGGTCGCATCCATGACCTGCAGCCCCTTTTTGAGTACCTCGATGTAGCTGAGCTGAGTATACCGCACGGCTTCAGGATCCTTTTTGGGGTCGGCAGAGTAGACGCCGTCGACCTTGGTGCCTTTGAGGATCACCTGGGCATTGATCTCCATGGCGCGCAGGCTGGCAGCCGTATCGGTCGTGAAGTACGGATTGCCGGTGCCGGCCCCGAAGATGACCACGCGTCCTTTTTCCAGATGCCGCATGGCGCGGCGGCGTATGTATGGCTCGGCCACTTCCTGCATGTCGATGGCGGACTGTACCCGTGTTGCAACGCCAGCCTTCTCCAGGGCATCCTGCATGGCCAGTGAGTTGATCATGGTGGCCAGCATACCCATGTAATCAGCGCTGGCCCGATCCATACCCTTGGATGATGCTGCCAGACCGCGGAAAATGTTGCCGCCGCCGATGACAAGTGCCAGCTGCACACCCTGATCCACGACCTCCTTGACTTCCCTGGCAATAGTCGTAATGGTTTGCGGGTCAATGCCGTAGCCCTGTTCGCCGGCGAGGGATTCTCCCGACAGTTTCAGCAGCACCCTGCTAAAGGCTTTCCTGTTCATTGTTTTGGTCCTTCCTGTACGGAACGCTGGGCCAGTGTCCGACGGATATAAAAAAAGCCGGCCTTCCGGCCGGCTTGCAAGATCAGTTGAGGCCGGCCGCAGCCGCTACCTCGGCGGCGAAGTCCGATTCCTTCTTTTCCAGTCCCTCACCGAGCACGAAGCGCCCGAAGTGGTTGATCGTGATCGTTCCGCCGGCTGCTGTGCCGGTTTCCTTGAGTACCTGGGGGATGGTCTTGTCGGTGTCCTTGACGTAGACCTGTTCATTAAGGCAGACCTCGGAATAGAACTTGTTGATCTGGCCTACAATAATTTTTTCGATGATATTATCCGGTTTGCCGGTCTCCCTTGCCTTGGCACGGTAGATCTCTTTTTCACGCTCAAGCACGTCAGCCGGCACCTGATCACGGTTAACATAGCGTGGGGCCGCTGCGGCTGAGTGCATGGCGACATCTTTGGCCAGCAGTTGGAGTGCTTCCCTGTTTTCGGCAGTGACAGCAGGTGTGTCAAGCTGAACCATGACCCCGATCTTGCCGGCGCCATGGATGTATGATCCGATGCAGCCATTGCCGCTGACATTGAATGTTTCGAAACGGCGGATCTGGATGTTTTCACCGATGACGGCAATTGATTCGCTCAGGTATTCCTTGACTGTTTTGGATGCGTCGCCGGCACCGAGCTGGCATTGCTGGGCAAGCAGTTCGTCTACCGTTGCCGGTTTCTGTGCCAGGATATGTTTGCCGACATTGATGACAAAGTTCTGGAAAAGTTCGTTTTTTGCCACGAAGTCTGTTTCGCTGTTGACCTCCAGTAGAACACCGCTTTTGCCGTCTTCAGCAACAACCGCTGCAACCGCGCCTTCGGTAGCTGCCCGGTCGGCTTTTTTGGCTGCGGCAGCCAGGCCTTTGGTGCGGAGATAGTCAACCGCTTTTTCGAAATCACCCTCGGTCTGTTCAAGCGCCTTCTTGCAATCCAGCATGCCTGCGCCGGTAGATTTTCTGAGTTCATTGATCTGAGCTGCTGTGATAGCCATTTATCTAACTCCTTCAATTGTGTTTTGTCTTTTGGAAAAAGGGGGGTGAAGGAATGCATGGACGGGACCAGTAAAGCTGATCCCGTCCATGGTAAGCCTATTCTGCTGCAGTTTCTTCGGCAGTTTCCTCAACGATTTCTTCTGCTGCGCCTTCGCTGTCAGCCTGCATTGCCTGCTTGCGGGACTGGGAGCCTTCAATGACGGCATCGGCAATCTTTGAAGAAAGCAGTCTGATGGCACGAATGGCATCATCGTTGCCTGGGATGACATAGTTGATCGGTTCGGGATCGCAGTTGGTGTCAACTACTGCAACAACCGGGATGCCAAGCTTGTTGGCTTCCTGGATGGCAATTTCTTCGTTCTTGGGGTCAATGACGAACATGACGCTGGGCAGCTTGTTCATACCCTTGATGCCGCCCAGAATCTTCTGCAGCTTCTGGCGATCCTTCTCCAATAGCAGCCTTTCCTTTTTCGGGTAGGCTTCGATTGATCCGTCTTCGAACATGGCGTCGATCCTTTTAAGACGATCGATACTCTGCTTGACGGTTGAGAAGTTGGTCAACATGCCGCCCAGCCAACGCTGATTTACATAGAACATGCCGCAGCGCTCAGCTTCTTCAGCCACCGAATCCTGAGCCTGCTTTTTTGTGCCGACGAACAGCACCGTGCTGCCGTTTTGTACGGAATCTTTTACGAAGCTGTAGGCTGATTTGAAGTAACGGACGGTTTTCTGAAGGTCGATGATGTAGATGCCGTTGCGAGCCCCGAAGATATAGGGCTTCATTTTGGGGTTCCAGCGCTTGGTCTGGTGACCGAAATGAACACCGGCCTCCAGCAATTCTTTCATGCTGATACTTGACATGCTTGTTTCTCCTTTGGTTTGTCCTCCGCCCCGTAAAATCCCCGCAAGCCACAAGGGACACCGCCGGTTGTTTCGGGGCGTGTGAAATATAAAGCATTATTTTTTAGCACAGTGATTGATTGAATGGCAAGAACTATTTGCCGGACATGTTGCCCAGATATCTGTCAATCTGCTGCAGTCCTTCCAGTGCTCCGCATGGAATGGAAATATGGGGTGGCTGAATCTGGAATTCGCGGGGGTTGATACGGATTACCGCAACCTTGGCGTGGTTGCGTCCGATTCTTTCGGATGTGGCCCGAATGGTAGGAATGGCGGTTCCGGCTCCAATCTCTATTACGGCTATGCGGCTGCTGCTGTTTCGTTCCATGAAGGTTTGGAAGGCGGATTCCTGGCTGTTGGTACGTTCAGGCAGCCAGGACCAGTCTCCGAACATCAGGATGTTGGGGCGGCTGATGTTGTTGCAGTAAGGGCATAATGGGATTGAGCGCGCCCGCATGCTTGCAAGGTCAACATCAATCTCCTCATGATTGGGCCAGATGTCGTGGCAGCAGGGTTTGATGCATTGCAGGTGGTGAATGGAGCCATGCACTTCAAGGATGCGGTCATCGGAAAAACCGGCTTTCTGGAACTGTCCATCCACATTGGAGGTAATGATAAAAAACTCGGCAGCGTTGCGACTGATCCATTGCTGCAGGATGTGAAAGCCTTCATGGGGCACGGTTTCGCGGTAGAGATTGGTGCGATGTCCGTAGAAACCCCAGCCAAAGGCGGGATCATGCTCAAAGTGTTGCGGGTTGGCGGCATCCGCGAATGACAGACCTAGTCGGGCGTACATGGGGTAGGCTTTCCAAAAGCCCTGGTCGCCCCTGAAGTCGGGCAGGCCGGAGTCGACCCCCATCCCGGCTCCAGCGGTGACAATGAATACCTCGGCCTGTCTGACAATGTCAGCTGCCTGTTCGAACATGAGCATTCAGCTGAGCAGGTGTACAAACAGCCCGCTGCGCAGTTTGGGCTCGAACCATGTTGATTTGGGGGGCATGATCTGATCCTGGTCGGCCAGTTCGACCAGCTCCCTGATGGAGGTGGGGTGCATGGAAAATGCCACGGCGTATTCTGCGGAGTCCACCAGCTTGACCAGTTCGTCGTTGCCGCGGATGCCGCCGACGAAGTGGATGCGTTTGTCGGTTCTGGGGTTGTCAATGCCCAGCACCGGGCTGAGCAGGCGGTCCTGAAGGATGGAGACATCCAGTCTGGCAACGGTATCGTCTTCATCCACCGTGCCGGGCAGGGCGCGCAGCAGGTACCAGCGGTTGTCCAGATACATACCGAAATCATGGCGTGATTGTGGCGCTACCGGACAGTCCGATGGTTTTACCTCGAAATCGGCCCTGATACGTTCCATGAAACTCGGGATATCCAATCCGTTGAGATCCTTTACGGCGCGGTTATATGGCATGATGTGCAGCTGATCTTCCGGAAAGATGACGGTCAGGAAAAAGTTGTACTCTTCCTGGCCAGTGTGCCGGGGGTTGGCAGCGCGGCGCATGTTACGCACCCTGCTGGCTGCCGCGCTGCGGTGATGGCCGTCAGCAACATACAATCTTGGAATGTGTGCATACAGGGCGGTCAGTTGTTCAATCAGGCGCCGGTCGCTGATAATCCAGAGCGTGTGAGACACTCCGTCAGGAGTGGTGAAGTCATATTCCGGGGCAGCCAGAGTCACTTCTCGGATAATGGTCTCGATTTCATCATTCTTCTTTGCGATGTAGAAGACCGGCTCGTCGTTGGCATCCAGGTAGTCGATATGCTTGACCCGATCTTCTTCCTTGTCGGCACGGGTAAGCTCATGCTTTTTGATGATGCCGGACTGGTAGTCATCTACGCCGGCACAGACAACCAGACCTGTCTGCTCGATTATGCCCATGCGCTGCCGGTAGACATAGTAGCATTCATCGGAATCGCTGGTGAGTGTGCCACTGTTCACGAATGCAGTGAGGTTTTCACGTCCTTTTACATAGACTTGCTCATCGTATGGATCCACATCGGCCGACAGATCGATCTCCGGTCGGGAAATGTGCAGAAAGCTCTCCGGATTTTCGGCTGCCATTTCACGTGCCTCTTCCACATTCATGACGTCGTATGGCAATGCTGCTACCAGGTGGGCTTGTGTCTGCTTCGGGCGTAACGCCTTGAAAGGTTTGATTATGGCCATGCTATCCTCGTATTCTGGTTTGTACTGGTTGTTATTGAAAGTATCTGCGTGCCCCGACGAAACGTTTTTCGAAATAGCTGTCGTCCAGAGTTGTTACCTTGATGTCCTCGCCTCGGCGCGGCGCATGTACAAATTTCCTGTTACCCACATAGATGCCGACGTGATTGATCTTGCTGGACGATGATCCAAAAAAGACCAGGTCGCCATCCTCGAGTTTTTCCCTGCCAACAGCTGTACCGGTCTTGAACTGTTCCCGTGATGTGCGCGGTATGCTGACGCCGCACAGATTGTAAACCGCCCGAACGAAGCCGCTGCAGTCCATGCCGTCAACCACATTGTTGCCGCCCCAGCGATAGGGGATGCCTACGAAGCGTTCCGCTGTCCTGGCGGCAACGGCACCCATGTCCTGCTCTCCTTTGGTTTCGTTGGGTTTGATGTTGGCATGCGGTTTGGTATCGACTGGTTCCGGCTTTTGGTTGTCCTTTTTGGTTGTTTTGCCGCCATTGACGGCAACAGCCGGTTTGAAAACAATTTCGCTGGGCGGGGCAATATAGTAACTGTCGATCAGTTTTGCTGCAACCAGCCTGGAGGCCGCTTTGCGGGCCTTGTCTTTTGTGGCAAAATCACCGAACCGGACAGCGTATATGCCGTTATCCTTGCGGAAGTAAAAGGCCTCAATGCCTTTGGATTGCAGCATGCGCGTAAAACGCTCGGCGTTGCCGGTGTTGGAAAAGGCACCCATCTGGATAGCGTAACCGAGCCTTTTAATGCCGCTTACAGGGGCAGCCTGGGCCGCCATTGTGGACAGGGAAAGCAGTAGGCAGCATGTGATGGCAAAAAATGATCTTTTCATTGTTTGAGTGACCTTTGCAGCAGGTGATGGCCTTAGAAGATTTTCCGGATAGTATCCATAATTGAATGTGGCGAGTAAAGTTTTTTTTGCCATCCTTAGGGTTTGCTCAGTCAATTTCAGGGTGATGCGACTGATTGCATTTCTCGTCTGGATGCCCTGTTGATTAAGAGGCAAAACACCGTTTCAAAAAAATATTTACGAATAATTTGCAAAGGCTTATATTATTAATAGAATGTGCGCAAAAAATGCACAGCACTCTCAATCACTGTGGAGCTTCAGTCATGACGGTAACAGCTAACGTAAGCATGGAAACAGCCACACCCACAGCTGCTATGCCTGCTGCGTCCATGTCTGGTATGGCGGGGCAGCATGCTGCTGCCGTGACCGTGTCCGGCAGCTCCACCCCCAATTCTGCCAGTAACAATAATAAAACCAGCGGGTTGGTTGATACAGTCACTCTGGTGTCCAGGTCTAGCGATCTGGAGACATCCGAGATCAGGGACGAAGCCGTTCGGGCAGAAAAGGCCAGGGAGGAGAAGCGCAAGGAACAACAGCAGACTGTCGGGATAGGTGAAGTGCAATTCACATATAATTCCAGGGGTGATTTGCGAGTCAGGTTCATGGACAGTAAGCACGGGCTGATCTATCAGACGCCGCCGGTAATGTATGCCCGCATGAACGACCTCATGTCGCAGATGAAGGTTTCGGTTAATACCGAGGCGTAGGCTGTGTTCAAGGCCGGGGATTTAAAAAGCCGCTCACGGTTTAAGTGTGCGGCTTTTTTGCGTGCGGGGCCCGTTTAATAATTCGAATGCAGCAGCCTTGTTGTCAGTCTGCGTCGGACACGTTTCTCCTGACCCCCATCAGGTAGGCGACAACAAACTCTTCGAGATCTCCATCCAGCACGTTGTCCGGGTTGCCGGACTCGATCCCTGTACGCAGATCCTTGACCATTTTATAAGGATGCAGCACATAAGACCGGATCTGGCTGCCCCACCCGATTTCCTTTTTCTCTCCGGCAATTTCCGATGCCTTGGCATTGCGTTCTTCCATCTCACGTTCATACAGTTTGGAACGTAATACCCGCATTGCCGTAGCCTTGTTCATGTGCTGGCTTCGTTCGGTCTGGCAGGCGACAACGATGTTGGTCTGCAGGTGGGTGATACGGACGGCCGAATCGGTGGTATTGACGTGCTGACCGCCGGCACCGCTGGAACGATAGGTGTCGATGCGCAGGTCTGACTCGCTGATTTTAATGTCAATATCTTCTTCCTCGATTTCCGGAAAGACATAGAAGGAGGCAAATGATGTGTGGCGCCGGGCGTTGCTGTCAAATGGTGAAATGCGTACCAGTCTGTGGATGCCGGCCTCGGCCTTGAGATGGCCATATGCATATTCGCCGGATACGCTGAAGGTGACTGACTTGATACCCGCTTCCTCGCCGGTCTGTATTTCGGTAATGGCGGTCTTCCACCCCTTTTTTTCGCAATAGCGCAGGTACATGCGCAGCAGCATCTCGGCCCAGTCCTGGGATTCAGTGCCACCAGCTCCGGAATTGATCGACACAAAGCAGGAATTGCGGTCGTGGGTGCCGGAAAGCATCTTCTGGAACTCGGCGGCCTCAACATCTGCCTGCAGTTTTTGCCCCATCTGGTTGGTCTCGGCCAGGGTGTCGGTGTCCTGGGCTTCTTCACCCAATTCGATCATGACCCGATAATCATCCAACTGGCGATTGAGTGTGTCCCACATCTGGACAATCTTCTCCAGACCGGTGCGTTCACGGAGGATATTCTGGGTTTTTTCGCCATTGTCCCAGAATCCTGGGGCAGCTATCCGAGCTTCAATTTCCTGGATTGACTCGCGCTTGGTGTTGATGTCAAAGCGACCCCCGGAGATTGGCGATACGTTCTTCCAGGTCTTTCAGGCGTGCGGCTTCTTCTCTGAACATGTGTGCAACTCCTTGTTTGTGATCTTGTCGTTATCAGCACTGGCCGTTTTTCTTTGTCTGGACCAGGCCAGCATGATGATGACAGCAGTCAGTAAAGCGCAGAGCCCGGCCGGCAGGTCTCCTATTTTCAGGTATAGTGATTTGCCGCTGCCCGGCCTGATTTCTCCGGTGCGGAAATCCTCCCTGAAAAGTTCGGTCATTGAACCGATGTGACCGTTTTGGTCGATGATGGCGGTTACACCGGTGTTGGCTGCGCGCAGCATGGGGGTACGGGTTTCCACCGTGCGGAACACGGCGATCGACAGGTGTTGGTAAGGGGCGGAAGATCGGCCGAACCAGGCATCGTTGGTGATGTTGACAAGTATCCGGGCCCCGTTGTTGACATAGGCCCTGGCAACCTCCGGAAAGATGGCCTCGAAGCAGACCAGCGTGCCGACAGTGGTGTGGTCAACCCTTAGGGGTTCGGCACGCAATCCTGGCGAAAAGTCGCCGATGCCGACCACGATCTTTTTGATGAATGGCAGGAATCGCCCCAAAGGCACATATTCACCGAATGGCACCAGGTGCAGTTTGTCGCTTCTGCCGACAATTTCACCATTGGGAGCGATTACAAAGGCGCTGTTCAGGTAGGTGGTTATGCCGTTACGCTTTTCATGTGCCGGGCTGCCGGTCAGAAGAGCGGCTGACGTCTCGAAGGCCAGTTTTTTCAGCCGATTGGCAAACACCGGTTCGTCCTGGAGGAAAAACGGTACTGCACTCTCCGGCCAGACGATCAGGTCAACCCCTTTGCCGGTTCCCTCACGGGTAAGTTTTTCATAGATGCGCAGGGTCTGTTCCTGAAATGCCGGACTCCACTTGATATCCTGGTCGATATTACCCTGGACCAGCGTGACGCGCAGCGGTTTGGATTCGGGCTGTTCTGTGTGGTTGAGACGATTGAAACCGTAAAACAGCGTGCTGATCAGCAGCATCAGCAGCACGAGTGCGCTTTTGACCGGATAGCCGGTCCCCCTGCTGCTGATGGCCCGTATGGCGCGGTATAACACTGCGTTGCCGAGCACAATCAATAGTGTAATTCCATAAACGCCGCAAATGTCAGCGATCTGGATCAGGGGCAGGGTACGGTATTGGGAATGCCCCAGCATGGCCCAGGGAAAACCGGTCAGCAGAAATGAACGGAGCAGATCGCCGGTCACCCAGGCCACAGGGAGGGTCAGGGCTGCCTTGATGCCGCTGTTTTCTGCAAAGCGGGTTGCCAGCGTGGTCAAGCCTGTGAACATGGCCAGCCATATGACCAGCGCCAGGTAGACCGGAATACTCATCGCCCAGGGGAGCCGACCATATTGCGTGACGACGATATTGATCCAGTAGAGCAGTGCTGCGTAAGCGGTAATGCCGCAGGTAAAGCCGACCCGGAAGGCCGTTTTGACGGAGCAGTTTTCCAGGGCTGCCAGTAGCGGTACCAAAGCTACCCAGGCCAAAAAAGACAGGCCGGTGTTGGGAAAGGAAAGGGCTATCAGTGCCCCGGACAGGATTGCCAGATAACTGCGACGGTCAAACAGTTCGGACAGATTGGGAAGGGTTGGCCTGAAGGTCACTATGCAACCTGCCCATTGTCCGCCAAGGTGTTAATGCCTACCTTGATGATGTGGCGTTTGTCCGCCTCCAGCACGGTAAAGCGCAGCGATTCGCTTTCGATCACATCGCCGACGGACGGAATTTTGCCGGTCAGATGGAAAATCAGTCCTCCCACGGTATCAAACTTGTCTCGCTCGATCTGAATACTGTAATGCTCCTCCAACTCCTCAACCGGCATGCGTGCATCGGCCGTGATGGAACCATCCGGATTGACAATATATCGTGCTTCCTCCCGGTCGTACTCGTCCTGGATGTCGCCCACAATCTGTTCCAGCAGGTCTTCAATGGTCACCAGGCCTGATGTGCCGCCGTATTCGTCGATCACAATCGCCAGGTGCACATGTTTTAGCTTGAACTCCTGCAGCAGCTGTTCAAGATTTTTCGTTTCCGGTATGAAATAGGGGGTGCGCACAATCGAGCGAACCTGCAGCTGGTCAGGCTGCTCGAACCAGTATCTGAGCAGATCTTTGGCGTAGAGCAGGCCGATGATGTTATCGATATTGTTTTCGTAGACCGGAATGCGCGAGTGTCCACATGAAATGATGGTTTCCAGGATTTCCTTGATAGATGCCTCGACTGAAACGCAGGCCATGTCGGTGCGAGGCACCATGATCTCACGCACGACGGTTGAACGCAGCGAAAAGATCGAGCGGATCATCTCGCTTTCCTCTTCATTGACAATGCCTTCATCCTCGCCGACCCTGATCAGGTCATGGAGCTCATCGGAGGTGATCTTGCGACGCCCGGTTAAAAAGCGGTTGAAAAGTTCAATAAGCCCGGTTTTTATGGTACTGCCATCTTCCAATGCGGAACCCCTCCGTCTGGTTGTATTTTCAAATGCGTCTTTTCTGATGCTAATTGAGCAGGCCTTCCGTCTCAAGCATCTTGAATAACTGCTTCTGCTTTTTCTCCATTTTTGCGGCTTCAGCCTCTCCGCTCCGTTCATGATCGTATCCGCACAGATGCAGTATGCCGTGCAGCATCAGCAAGCATAGCCGCTCGAACAGCTCCATGCCGCCAGCCTGCGCCTCACGGTAAGCAGTATCGACTGAAATGATGACATCCCCCAGTGCCAGTGGATTCAATCCGGCATGTTCTCCCTCCTGCAGTGAGAATGAAATTACGTTGGTCGGTCTGTCTTTTTGCAGGTAATCCCGGTTGATGGTTCGGATGGTGCGGTCGCCGACGATGGAAACCGACAGTTGTGTGCCTTCAGGACATCCCAAGGCGTTTAATATCCTCGCCGCCACTTTTCGGAGCTGGCCTGGCATGACCTGGTAGCGTCTCTGGCGGTTGCTCAGCATGATCTCCACTTGGTTTGCCTCCGTCTGAATGTTTGCTCTGGTCCGACACGGGCGGACGATTTTTCGGTGAAGTCTTCTTGATCCCGTTGCTTCCTTTGTGCGCCGGCTCGGGATAGTCGATGCGGTGATGATAAAAGGCGTTCAGGGTGTGGTTGAAACTTTTGGCGATCTCATGCAGGTTTTTCAGCGTCAGCTCGCATTCGTCCAGTTGACCGTCGATGAATATCCTGTTGATCAGCGTTTGGACCATGCCCTGAATCCTGTCCGGTGTCGGATTGGCCAGGGTACGGGAGGCGGCCTCCACACAGTCTGCCAGCATGACTATGCCTGCTTCGCGGGTTTGAGGCTTGGGGCCGGGGTAACGGAACTCCGTCTCCTCGACAATGCTGCCGCTAGCTTCAGCAAGGGCTTGCGCACGGTCATAAAAAAAGCGGATCAGGCCGGTGCCGTGGTGTTGTCGGATAATATCGATGATCGGCTGTCCCAGTTGTTTTTCTCTGGCCAGCTCAACCCCCTCCTTGATATGTGAGATCAGGATCAGGGCACTCATGCTGGGGGCCAGCTTGTCGTGGCGATTGTCGTCTCCGGTCTGGTTTTCAATGAAATAGAGCGGTTTGGAAAGCTTGCCGATATCGTGGTAATACGCTGCAACCCTGGCCAGCAGTGGGTTGGCGTTGACTGCTTCTGCAGCGCCTTCTACCAGGTTGCCGACCATCACGCTGTGGTGGTATGTCCCCGGCGCCCTCATCATCAATTCACGCAGCAGGGACGAATTGAGGTTGGCCAGTTCCAGCAGCTTGATGTCGGTAGTGTAGTTGAACAGCATTTCTATCACCGGGATCAGGCCAGAGGCAAGCACGGCATTCAACATGCCGGCAAGCACGGCGAACAGCGCCACATATAGTGTCTGGAAGCTGAACAATGTGTTGTTGAAGGCCTGGAATGAAACTGCCAGCAGAAGGTTTGCCAGAGCAATCTTCAGGCCGGCAAAGTAGATCGTGCTTCTGTCTGTACACTGGCGCATGCCGTGGGCGCCAACAATGCCGCCCAGCAGGGCGTAGATCAGCACGGACATGTTGTCGTTGAACATGATGCCGAGCAGTGGCGCCATGACAGCGCAATAAACCAGGGCAACTTCGGAATTGATGATCACCCTTACGATCATTGGGCCAGCGGCGAACGGGAAGAGATAAAACAGGATGGCCGGATCGATCTGCGGAAAAACAGGTCCGATGTTGCGGGAGATCAGCATGGCGATTTTGAGTATGAAAAAACTGCCGGACATCAGTAGCGATAAAATCAGGATGTCCTTGTTGGATGGGTTGAATTTGCGGATGTTTTTACAGGCAAATCTGTACGGGAAATAAAACAGCACCATGATCATCATTGCAGTGCCCAGGGTCGAGAAGAAACGGTTGTCACTGTGATCCCTGTGAAAAACCGTATTCAATTTTCTGGCCTGGTCGGGAGAGATGCGTTCTCCGGTGCGGACGATCATCTCTCCTTTTTGAACCCTGTACATGACAGGCTTTACGGCTTCAATGGCCATCTTGCTGCGTGCAGCCGTTGCCTCCTGATTGTAGAACAGGTTCGGCATCAGGATGCGGGTGATGATGGCGGTAATCAGCCGGGAGTCTTCCAAATGGGCAACTCCCGATAGTTTCCAGCCACTTACGGCCTTGCGCGAATCTGCAATGGCAGTGATTCTGGTGGCCGGGGTAACAGCCCCCAGCACGTTGCCGTTATTATCCTGCATTTCTATGCCGCGGCGCATGTCCGTTTCAAATACCTTTGCGTCGAGTACGATATTTTGCTGGTAAAGGTTGTGGAGTTTGTGTCCAGTATCAGCCAGAAAGCCTTTTTCGTCCTTGATGGTTTGTATAGCCCTGGCTTCTACGAGGGATACTTCCGTGTCCAGGATAGTCGTTAGCTGTTTTCTGATCTGTTCAGGGGATTGTTGCGTGCTTTTGGCAGGTGATTTTTTTGATGCAGCGATTGCCGATGTGAGTTTGTCGACAATATAGACCGGCACCCGGTCGCTCAGGCTGTAGACAACCGGTGACAGAGTCCCGGCTTCCTTACGTCTCAGATCCGTCAGAGCCTGATCTTCAACCATGTAGTCATGAGGGGCGCGTATGTCGGATGATGCTATGTCGCCGACCTTAAAAACAGTTCGGGAAAAATGCTGATCCGGAAGGATGATGAACGTAAGCAGCAAGGATGTCAGTGTAAACAGAATAAACCTGTTGCGACGGGCGGTCTGCGGATTGGTAAACCTCTTGACAATGCTGTCAATCAGGTTGAATCCCAGTTTGCTCAGGTATGATTGCGTTGTCTGTTCCTGGTTTTTACCGATCTGGTCCGGCATATTCCTGTACGGGTATTTATGGGTGACATAAGTCTAAGTATTTGAAATCAAGCTTTTAACATATCTCTATTGGTGACAGGTGTCAATAAACTGTTTGATGTGGACTGTATCATGCCTTTTCGCCGGACAATGGCTACTAATATGGAAAAAGTCTCCCGTGGTGTCTGTTGGCAGGATTCTTCATTGAAATCATTTTGTAAAGGTCTTATTATCCCTGTCAGATTTTGGTATGTGGCCTGTCGTGTTTACTGGCCGCAGATGTTTGCGATCCTGTTTGACAAATACAATGCAACGAGAGGTTGATGGCAATGCTCAATTCAATCAAGTCGAAGCTGATGCTGTTTTCATTCCTCAGTCTGATCGCGGTGATGTTCAGTGTCACGGTCTCCTATATCATATCGGTGCAGGAGATCAAAAACATCATGGTCTCCGATGTGGAGGCGGTTGCCAATGCCTTGGAGAGCAGTATCAATTACATTGCCAAGGAGAGACCGGAGGCCTACAAGGAGCGGGACTTCAAACAGTTCATCTACAATGTCAGGATCGGCAAGAGTGGTTATGCCTTCATGCTGGATGACAAGGGCGCGCTGGCTGTCCATCACAAGGAAGAGGGCAAGGTGCTGGCCGGACAGCCGCACATTGACCATATCAACAGGCACAAGGGCTCCGGGGTGTTCGAATACATGGCGACGACAACAGGACAGGAAAAGATTGTTGCCTACAGGCATATCAAGGCCTGGAACATGTGGGTTGTGCCGGGGGTTAACAAAGCCGATTACTTTGATCAGCTCAAGAGCAACTTTCTCAAATGGAATGTTGTCTGTGCCGTGTTGATTATACTGTGTCTGGCAACGGCCAGTTTCTGGATTATTCGTACCATCTCGGGACCGGTGTTGTCTGCGGTGGATGTCGCTGACCGGCTGGCTATCGGCGACCTTACGGTTGAGGTGTCCGACAGGGATGTGGCTAAAGGTGGCGAACTGGGTGCGCTGAATCAGGCTCAGCAGACCATGGTCAGCAGTCTTAACGCTATGGTGTTGCGGATAAACGACTCTACCCAGGAACTCCATATTATCAGTGAAAATATTTCTGGAACTGCCCACCAGGTCACAATTGCCGGTCGGGAGCAGTCTGCGGCGGTCGATGAGACATCGGCGGCAGTAGATGCGATCAATCTGTCGGTTCAGGATGTGGCCGAAGGTGTAGAGAGCCTTTCCAAATCAGCCGCTGAGACGTCATCAGCCACGATCCAGATGGCTTCCAGTGTGGAAGAGGTGGCCATAAACATGGAAAAGCTGGCTGCTACGGTAGAAGAAGTCAGTTCTTCCATCATGGAGATGACCACGGCGGCAAGACAGATCAGCGGCAGTGTTCAGGTGCTGATGGATATTTCTTCCACCACTGCCTCCTCGATCAGTGAAATGGATTCTTCCATCAAACAGGTTGGCGAACACGCTCGCATCAGTGCTGACATTGCCAGGGAGGTGCTGCAGGACGCCGAAGCTGGCCGTGAGTCCGTGCATGCCACCATTGCCGGTATTGCCGAGATCCGCAGCGCTTCCCATACTACGGCCGAGGTTGTCAATCTGCTGGCCTCCAGTGCTTCTGATATCAGTGAGATTCTGAGGGTGATTGATGATATCACCGCCCAGACGAACCTTTTGGCGTTGAACGCCGCCATTATCGCCGCCCAGGCCGGTGAGCACGGCAAAGGCTTTGCCGTTGTGGCTGATGAGATCAAGCAACTGGCAGACCGCACAAAATACTCCACCAAAGAAATCGGCAATGTGATTTCAAATGTCATCAAGAACACGGAACTGGCGGTCAAGACGATCAAGGTCGCCGAGAACAGTATCGAATCAGGCGCCAACCTTTCCAAGTATTCCGGTGAGGTGCTCGACAATATATATGACAAGATGAAGAAGTCATCCGACCAGGTGGGCGAGATTGCACGCGCCACCGTTGAACAGGCTTCCGGCAGTCATATGATCAGCCAGGCCATGGAAAACCTGGCCCAGATGATTGTCCAGATTCGCAATGCCACCCGGGAGCACGAGCGTGGCAACGATCTGATCATGGCTGCCGTGGAGCAGATCAAGGGCATGAACACCCATGTGCGCAATTCAACCCGCGAACAGAATCTGGCAGGTAAGGAAATCGCCCGTTCGACCGAAAGGGTAAACGATCTTTCCCAGCAGATCAGACAGGCCTGCGGAAAGCAAAACGAATGCAGCAGCAGGATTACCGCTGCCATGGAGCGGGTGTTCAGGTCTGCAGGCACCAATGCAAAAGCAACAAACGCACTGAATGAAGCGGTCAGCGGACTGGTTGATCAGGTACAGAACTTGCGGGATGAGATGTCGAATTTCAGGACCCGTGGATAGCTGTATGTCAGCTGTTCTAATCCGGATCGCCTGACCTTGAATCATCTCTGAAACAAAAATGATAGGTTGCACAAAAATGGTTGATTGACAGCTGAACTGTATTTGTGATATTTTGTTCAAACATTTTTTAAAACTGTATTATTTTTTAGGGGAGGATGGTTTTATGGCTGATCATGGAGGAAAACTGGGTAATCCGGCAGTAGTAGGGCTGGCAGGTTTTGGTATTACAACAATTCTGCTTCAGCTTCACAATCTCGGTCTTGCAGGAACAGGTATTGTGTTTTGCACTGCCATCATGTTCGGTGGTCTTGCCCAGCTAATTGCCGGTTTTCTGGAGTTCAAGGTGGGCAATAACTTCGGATTCAGTGCTTTTGTTTCCTATGGTGCATTCTGGCTAGCTCTGGCAGCTATCTGGCTGGTGGCTGACTTGCAGGCGGCAGGGGTAGCCTTTGTAGGAAAACATCTTGCCGTGAGCGCACATGATATTGGTATTTTCTTGGTTGGCTATACAATCTACACCATTATTATGCTATTTGCCGCAATGAGAATACATGGTGCGATGGCTTTTACCTTCCTGACACTTCTCGTTGGTTTCATTGGCCTTGACCTTGTCTTCCTTGCAGGTATGAAAAGCATCCTGACCATAACTGCAATTGACCTTCTTTTCTGTGCCGGCGGCGCACTCTATATGATGGCTGGTGCAATCCTTGCCGATGTGGCTGGTAAACCGATTTTGCCCATGGGCAAACCTTGGATTGCAAAAGACTAAGTAATTGCAAGTTAACTGAAAATTGCCCATACATGTTATTGAAGATATTGAGCCTCCTGTAAATATTACAGGGGGCTTTTTTTATGATAGAATTTCAAAAAATCCAGTTTGACGGGGTTTTAATATGGCTTCAGCCACATCCAATCATGTAATAACAAATATCCTTGAATCACTTTCCTCCAGTTACCTGCAGGGCAAGCAGGAGGTGCTGCGTCTGTCCGTGATTGCCCTGCTGGCTGGTGGTCATATTCTGATCGAGGATCTGCCGGGTCTGGGCAAAACGACGATTGCCCTGGCATTGGCCGGCAGCACCGGCCTGTCATTTGGCCGTGTCCAGTGTACCAGCGACATGTTACCGTCCGACATCACCGGGCTTTCAGTTTTCAACCGTGAAGAGGGGCGCTTTGTATTCATGCCCGGCCCGGTTTTCAGCAACATCGTTCTCCTGGATGAGATCAACCGGGCCATGCC
>DAONZY010000015.1:26265-43159 GCA_035407085.1 Deltaproteobacteria bacterium
ACGCGTAATGATATCCTGGAAGCGCGCAGGATTGTGTCCGAGCAGATCTATCTGTCTGAAAAAGTCGTTGATTATATCCATGCCATCGTGACTGCCACGCGAAATCACAGGATGATTCAGACCGGCCTTTCCACCAGGGCAGCGATCAATCTGGCTCAGGCCGCCAAGGCGGCTGCGTTTCTGGAGGGCAGGGAGTTTGTGGTGCCCGAGGATGCAAAGGGAGTGGCCGTTTCGGTTTGCTCCCATCGGCTTGTGCTGAAGCCGGAATTTTATGCCACAGGGGGGGGAGAACTCTTACGCGAACTGATCGCCGACATACCGCTGCCTTTGGCCTGAGGATCAGCAAGGCCGGGCTGCTCTACATCGCCATAACACTATTGCTCGGGTTTGCAGCTGTCAATACCGGCAACAATCTGCTCTTTCTGGTGGTGTCCGGCCTTTTGGGCTTCATGTCCATCACCGGTCTGGCCGGTGTGATCAATCTGGGGCGGCTGATGCCCGAGCTGCTGCCTCCGGCCGAGGTTTTTGCCGGTGCCCCGGCCATGTTTCGCATCCGTCTGCATAACCGAAAGCGGCTGTTGCCCTCCTATCTGATAACCGTTTCCATCCCGGGTGAAACCGGGGCGAACATGGCGGTGCTCCCGGCCGGCACGTCCCGTGAAATCCCGATTGCCATGTCCTTTGCCGTAAGGGGGCGGGTCCGCCTCGGTAGCGTCACACTCAGTTCCACCTATCCGGTTTCTTTCTTCACTCGTTTCTGGACAATCCCGCTGGATGGCGAGGTGATCGTATTTCCCGGGCTGATACCGTCAGTCGTTGGCGGGCAAGGCGAAGAAAACCGTTATTTCGGCCAGCTGTCCCACCATCTCAAGGGGGCTGATGGCGAGCTGGAAAGGATTACAGCCTATTCCGGCCGGGAGCCGCTAAGGATGATCCATTGGAAACACAGCGCCAGGAATGATGAGTTGGTTGTCAAGGAACATGGTGTGTTGTCAGCCCGGCCGCTGATGTTAGAGCTGGATGAGATGCCCGGAAGCGGCCTTGAAGAGCGGATCAGCAGGGCTGCCTGGGTGGTGCGCGAGGTGGGGCAAAGGCGGCCGGTGGGACTCAAACTGGCGCCAGGGCTTCAGTTTCTGCCTGCCACCGGCCATCGCCATTGTCTCAAGCTGCTGACGGAGCTGGCCCTGTATGGTCAGCATTAACCTGGTCATCGCCATACTTGCCCATGCCATTGTACTCAGTGGTGTGATCCCGCTGTTTGTCTGGCTGCCACTGTTGCCGCAAATCCTGCTGGCTGTATGCTTTGCCGTCTCGCTCTGGCAGGAGCGTTTTGGTAGTTGGCGGCTCAAGGGGTGGCGCCTGAACGTGGCGGCTGTCCCGCTGTTTATCTACTATGCCTCCCAATTCAGCCGGCATAATGCCGTGGAACCGGTTTCCTGTCTGCTGGTCGTCATGCTGTCGGTCAGGCTGGCAGGTGAAAAGAACGGTCGGCACTACCTGCAGATCCTGGCACTTTCCCTGTTTTGTCTTTCAGCCTCTACATTATTTGATTTGAGCCCGTCATTCCTGCTGCACCTGTTTGCCATGCTGTTTATGGTTGCTTCCGCACTGGTGTTGCTGGCCTTTCATGAAAGCGACAGCTGCATGAGCCTGTCCAGGGCCGACATGCGGCGGGTCTTATGGGCCGGGATGCTGATGCCGCTGGCCTCCCTGCCTTTGCTGCTGTTGTTTTTTGCCCTCTTGCCCCGTACCCAGTTGCCGCTCTGGAACTTTCTGAACATGCAGGGCGCTGCGACCACCGGTTTTGCCGATAAGGTGGAGCCTGGGGCAGTTTCTGTTGCTGCATCGGCCCGCGTGCTGGCATTTCGGGCCGAGATGCCCCAAATGCCCCAGAAGCAGCTTTACTGGCGCGGCACTGTGTTCAACCGACTGGAGGGAAACCGTTGGCGGCGGGACGACAAGGTGCCTGCTGAGCAATTGATCTACGGCCATCCGCGCATTCGTCAGATCATCTACCAGGAGCCGGGTCTTTCAAGGTATGTCATGGCCCTGGATGCGCCTGCTGAAACATACGCGCGGCGGGTGTTGCGCAGCCCGGATGGCGTCCTGTTGCAGTTGTATCCCAGTGGTAGACGTTTTTCCCACGAGGCCCATTCCTTCCAGGGTGGGGTGTTGGCAGTTGCCTCTGCAATCCGTCGTGATTTTTATCTGCGCCTGCCCGGGTCAGTATCTCCGCGTATTCGTCAGCTGGTGGCGGATCTGGTGGCTGGTATCGACAGTGACGGCAAACGTCTGGCCGCACTGGAGGGCTATCTGCGCAATGGCGGTTATCGATACGCCGCGCAGGATATGCCGATCGGTGAAGATGCACTGGAACAGTTCCTGTTTGTGAAGAAGCAGGGCAATTGTGAGTTCTTTGCATCTGCCCTGGGTATCATGCTCAGGTTGGCCGGGGTGCCCTGTCGTCTGGTGGGCGGCTATCTGGGGGGGGAATACAACCAGTTGGGGGGCTATTACCAGATCAGCGAAGATATGGCCCATGTATGGGTCGAGACCCATGTTGCTGGCCAGGGGTGGTTGAGGATTGATCCCAGCAGCTTTGCCGTGAATGCGGATGCGGTCTGGAGTCCACGCGCTCCGGGATTTTGGAAACGGTTGGTCATGGTTGTTGATTCGGCCGAGCACGCCTGGAACCGTTCGGTAGTTACCTATGACCTGGAAAGCCAAATGGAGATTGCCCGGAGTGCCGGTCGTCGTCTGCAGCGTATCAAGGGCCTGAGGTTGCCAGAGGTTGGTGCCCCCTGGCTGCTGTCGATCGCGTCGGTTGGTGTGGCTTTAATAATATGGCTGTGGCGCAGATGGTTCCATTTGTCGCGGGAACAACGGATTATCCGCGCCTTTGCTGCCCGGGTCAGACGTGATTACGGTTTAACGGTGGTGCCGGAGAGGCAGGGGCTGTATGGTCTGGCCAGACAGACCGGCAGCCGCCGCATGGCCGAGTTTGCCGATATCTATGCTGGTGCGGTTTACCGTGACCGTCGTCTGACGCGTGAGGAGTGTGGCCGTCTCAGGGCCATTATCAGGGCTGGATTCAAGCAGTGAAGCAAAGCGGTATGTCAGATCTGGACGGACACCGCAACCGGGGCGGCCCGGTTGCTCGTTGCCCGTCCGGATGTGTGAAATTTATTGTGTCATGCAGGCGGCGTTGAGGACGCCGATGGCAATTGAAAAACAGGCCAGCAGGGTGGCAGCGGCCCGCTGGTCGTCCTCGATCTGACGCACCAGTTCCTTGTAGTGGTAACGTACGAAACCGAAAACGGCAAATTGCACCAGCATGGCCAGCACGGCCCAGATGACCATGTCCATGAAGCTGACGCTTTGGGAGATGGCTGAAGCCAACGGCAGCACAAAACCGATCAGCGCGCCGCCCAGGCTGATGGCCGGAGCAACCTTGCCCTGGCTGATCAGCTTGATCTCGTCATAGGGGGTTATCCAGGAATAGGCCTTGTAGAAGATGGCGACAAACAACAGCGATGTGATGAAATGGAGCAGAAAATCGTCAAAACCGCCCAGCGATTCCAGCAGAAATGATGTCATAAGGTTTCCTCCTGAATTATTCAAATATGTGCGGCACGAAACGGCTGTTGTTGGTGGTGACAGGCGACATGTCTTCACGGATGCCGATGCCGGCGGCCTCACCGTAAATCACCCAGGAACCGATAACCGGGTAGTTGCTGGAAAAAACAGGGATCGGAGCCAACTCCTGATAGATGCATCCCTTGCCGCCGTAAGTGCCTTCATAATCCTTGATCAGGCCGTCGCGGCAGATGGAGATATTGCCTCCTTCCCGGGAGAGCAGCGGTTTGGTGACGTAGTTGTCGCGGAACCCGTCACTGTCAAAGCTGGCGCGCAGCAGGTTGGGATGGCCTGGAAACAGTTCCCACAGGATCGGCAGGATTCCCTTGTTGCTGAGGATCATCTTCCAGGCCGGCTCGATCATGGCAATGCCGCTTGGTTCGATGTAGCGGCCGAAATACTCGCTGGTTAGCCATTCCCACGGATAAAGCTTGAACATGGTGCGAATGACCTCGTCATTCACGTCCACGAACTGCCGGCCAACGGCATCGTAACCGATGTCCTCCACAAACAGCTGCTCCGTTTCCAGTCCGGCCTGCATGGCCGTGTCGCGCAGATACTCGATGTTTCCCAGATCCTCCGGCGCATCCCGGACACAACTGAAGTAGAGCCGGCCTTTCAAGAGTGGTTTCAGATCGCTCCAGGCTGCGATCAGCTTTTCGTGGATCGAGTTGAATTGATCCGCCTTGGGGAAACGGTCCTGCAACCAGAACCACTGGATCACGCTGGCTTCCAGCAGAGCCGTAGGGGTGTCGGCGTTGTATTCCAGCATTTTGGGCGGCGAGTGGCCGTCATAGGCCAGATCAAACCGGCCCAGGATTGAGGGGGCGTCATCCTCCCATGATCGCTCGATCAGCCCGATTGCCTGCTCGGGGATCATCAGCCGTGAGTAAAGCCGGTTTGTGATCACATGCTCGGCCGCCTTGATGCACATCTCGTGCAGCTCTTGGGTGGCGATGTCCAGTTGATCTATTTCAGAAGGAGAAAAGGCGTAATAGGCTGTTTCATCCCAGTAGGGCTGGCCGTCAATGGTGTGGTAGGCCATTCCCTGGGACTCTACCGTCTGCTGCCAGTCAAATCTGGGCGGGGTCGCGAACCGTTCCATGGTCAGCTGATGCCCCCGGAACTGTGGAAGCGGGAGAGGCTGCCGAAGCCGCCGCGGGAAACACTCATGGTACGAATGGCACGGCTGCCGCGGTAAGATGTGCCGCTGCGGAAATAGGGGCCGTAATAATAGTGGGAACTGTGGCGGTAATCCTTGCTGTTGCGGGGGACTTCCTCGCAGTTCTTGGGGTCGTTGTTCCAGTCGTCCAGACAGTCCTGCTTGTTGGCATAGACGTGGCGCTGCTCCTTCTCACCACACCCGGCCAGGGCCAGGCTGCCGATCAGTACCAGTGTGATCTGTAAAGTGCTCTTGCGGCGCATCTGTACTCTCCGCCGTTGTCAGACGTGCAATCAACGGATGCTTGGAATTTTATACCGCTGGTTTGAATGTATAGAATATTCAGGCAGCCAATGCAACACCGATCAGGCAGCTGACACGGATCAGGTGTACTCGCAGTCTTCGTAAAACACCTGATAATCAAAGACGAGGCCGCCATCCTTGCCATGCACGGCAAACACGAACGCCACCCCCTGCTTGAGCAGTTCTGCGGAGTTCCTTTCCCGACAGACGCCTCTGCGGATCTCGCGGGTCACCGAGGGTTTGAGATCGTCACCGTTGATATCGCTGCTGCTGACCTCAAGCAGTGTATAGTGGATGGTCATCCTCTTGTCACCGGCTTCAAAGTTGTCCAGACGCAGGTACTGATTCAGGTTGCGCGGGCAGTTCTTGTTGCTTCGGGCGGCATTTTTCTGAAGCAGTCTGTTCAGCACCATATCGGGAGCGGAAGCGGCTTGAAGCTCGGGCAGGTAGACCGCTGTGGCGGCGCAAAGCGCCCCGACGAATACCAGCAAAAGTATCAGCAGCGACCTGATATCCTTTGTGCCGGATGATTGCTGTGTGGAGTTTGATGACTTGTGTGAGCCGGTGTTGACCGCCATATGTATTGCTCCTGCCGATTGATCTGTTTTATGACGTTTGCGGGATCAGTTCCTTGCTTCTGACGCCTTCCTGGCGATGTTCCTGAACATGGTGGATGCCAGGCTTTTGGTCATCCGGCGGGCAGCCTCGTGGTTGACCTTGACGAATCTGCTGCCGGCATTGCTTTTGAGGAATCCGATATATTCATCCAGCTCCGTGTCGCTGATCTCGCGGTAGGCATAAACCAGGCTCTGCTGGAGCAGTTTTGCCAGCATGGGCCTGGTCTCATCCAGCTTCTCCCGGAAGAGTTTCTCCACCTCCCTGCGTTTGGCCTTGTCAGCGCGGATTTCCTTGGGCATTACTCCCATAACGACCGACATGGTGTCTGACATGATCTGATAGGTGATCTTGCTGACCCCGGCAGCCTTGTCCAGATCCGCAACCTGCTTCAGGCGTCTCGCCGTGGCTGGGTGCTGTTCGGAGTAATTCTGAATTTCGGTCAGCAGCTCCGGGTTGAATCGTTTCTGCTGCCGCTCCATGGTCAGGATCCTGCTGCCCACGGGGCTTTTCATCCAGGCCAGCACAGTCTCCAGGGTTTTTATATCCATTTTGCTGCGGTAAAGGGAGCGGATGCCGCGTTTTTCCTTCTCCGGATTGAAACCGGCCAGCGCCTGGTTGAGAATATCGCCCACTTCGGGTGTAATGCCGGGCACGGACTGAAAGCCGTTTTTGAATTCGTTGATCAGCATGTCCATCTGCTCGTCAAAACCACTGATGGCAATAATCTGCTCCACCAGGTCGTCGGCCTGGGTCTGTGCATCCAGCCTGGTGATCCTGGCATATTTGCCGATTCGGTTGTGCTTCAGGGTCTCTTCCATCATGACTTCATCGGTTTCAAACTGGAATAACTCTCCAGCCTTGTTGAGATAGACATGTCTGCCTTCAACCCATACAGAACTGCCGGTCTCTGTGGTGTTGTCCTTGAAGAAAACCGTGGCGTCGGCCAGGCAGGCGCTGCTCATCATTATGACCAGCAGCAGTGATATGCAGATGTTTTTCAGCATGGACAGGCTCCTTGTCGATATTGTGGATAGCATGCAGATTACAGCAGGTTGTTTGCGGTTGTACCGCCAGGTTGTTTTCAGCGAATATACGCATACTTTAATGTGCTGTAAATTAAAATTACAAACAAATGTGGGTCTCTTTTCGTTTCCATGATGATTCAGGGGCAAGTGATGGCTCTCGCGAAATAACCTGCTTTTAACCTGCCTGACGATGCAATGCGCATGGTCAGGCAGAAATTTTAATAACCGGCAAAGGCAATTTATGCTACTTTGTTTCACCGACTAACGTATTACGGAGTGAAACAGCATTGAAAGCAGTTGTCATTATTCCCACCTACAACGAACGCGACAATATCGTGCGCCTCTCGGCGGAGGTGCTCAGGCAGCATCCCGACCTGCATATCCTCTTTGTGGACGACAATTCACCCGACGGCACCGGACAGCTGGCCGACGAACTGGCTGCAGGCAGTGACCGGATCCAGGTCATGCATCGCCCCGGCAAGCTGGGGCTGGGCTCGGCCTACTGCGAGGGTTTCAGAATGGCGCTGGATATGGGGGCGGACTGCCTGATCGAGATGGATGCGGATTTTTCCCACGATCCGGCGGTGCTGCCGCTCTTTCTGGAAAAGATTGCGGGCCATGATCTGGTAATCGGCTCACGCTACCTGAACGGAGTCAGTGTGGTTAACTGGCCGATCCGACGCCTGATTCTGAGCTATTTCGCCAGTGTCTACACCCGCCTGATCACCGGGCTGACCATCCGGGACTGCACCAGCGGTTTCAAGTGCTTTCGGCGCTCGGTCATTGAAGCGATTGATCTGGACAGTGTCAGGTCGGACGGCTATTCGTTCCAGATCGAGATGAACTACCGTTGTAATGAACGGGGGTTCCGTATCGTTGAGGTGCCGATCATCTTCATTGACCGCCATGCCGGCAGTTCAAAGATGTCAAAAAGGATTGTGCGCGAGGCGGTATTGATGGTCTGGAAGCTGAAGCTGGGTTCGATCGTGAACCGCCTGTTGGGCAGAAGGGGCTGACATGTCGCACGAGTATTGGTCCATTGTGGTTGTGCTCGGTCTGGCGGGATGGATTGCATCCATGCTGATGTTTATCTTCAAGGCCTTTCCGCTGCGCGACCGTTTCGAGAAACGGCCCGCACTGATCTGGGGCGGCTGTGTAATTGTCTTTTTTGCGGCCTGGATCACCGGTCTTTTGCATGCTTGAAAGTTAAAGGTACCGCAATATGCATCTGTTCATAGAGATACTGAATATCGTTCTACCGGTTTTTCTGGTTATCGGTATCGGCACCGGCCTGAAACACACCGGCCTGATCGATAGCGGGTTTCTGTTTCAGACCAATCGCCTGATCTATTACCTTGCCCTGCCACTACTGTTGTTTCACAAGATCTCTACTGCCGATTTCAGAGCCACCTTCAACCCGCTGGTGGTGCTGAACATCGTTCTGGCCATGTGCGTCGTGCTGGCCGGCTCATACCTGTATGCCTCCTTGCGAGGTTATTCGCCTGCCTCCAGAGGCACATTCTGTCAATGCTCGTTCAGGGGTAATCTGGCCTATGTTGGTCTGGCCATCGTTGCCAGCGCTTTTGGTGAAACAGGCCTTGCCAGGGCGGGGGTGCTGCTGGGTTTTCTTGTGCCGGTAATGAACGTGCTGGTCATACTGGTGCTGACCCTGGCACAAGCTGGCAACGGTCCAGACAAGGGGCTGGGGCACTATGTCAGTGAGATACTGCGCAACCCGCTGATCATAGCATCGCTGGCCGGTCTTGCCTGGAGTTTTCTGCAGCTGCCCATGCCGGTTGCCGTTGGCCGTACCCTGCAGATTGCGACCGGAATGTCACTGCCCCTGGCGCTGATCGCCATCGGCGGATCTTTTTCCCTGCAAAGGCTGCAAGGAGATATGTACAAGGCCCTGCTGGCTACCGGCATCAAGAATGTCAGTATGCCCCTGATCGCTCTTCCGCTTCTGCTGATGGCCGGCATTCGGGGCGAGGAGCTGGCTGTGGCTGTGGTCATGGCTGCTGCGCCTACCGCCACAGCAACCTACATTATGGCGCAGGAAATGAAAGGCGATGCCGAACTGGCCGGCTCAATCGTGATCCTTTCGACCCTGTTTTCCCTGCCGGTCTATGTTGCCATCCTTTATCTGTTGAGAACCATCGGGGGGTAGTGGTTGTTATACCCGGATACGGAAAATGCCACATTGTGCTATGTCTGGCAAAAACCGTGTTTAACTCCGGCTGTTTCTGTGCTATTAAACTACTTTCCGCCCGGAAAGGGTGCTTTTTCCCCCTGGCGGCGTAAATCTTCGGTTTTGCTTGTGCGGCGTACCTGTGTACGCCTCCGTACAAGGCCTTGATTTTCTTGCCAGGAGAACAAATCCCCGCTTTCCAAATCTGAAACTAATAGTTTCACATCCGGTGTTTGTGGATGGAAATAACCAGGCTTATGTGAACATCCGGCACAGGTTCGCCGGTGTGATCAAATCTCCTTTTATGGTGTTGTAAATGATCCAGCTGCACAATGTATCCCTGGCCTATCAGAACGATGCCACCGCCTTGAGCAATATCAACCTCAGGATCGGCAAGGGCGAGTTTGTCTTTCTGACCGGTGCTTCCGGGGCCGGCAAGACGACGCTCCTGCGTCTGCTTTATGGCGCCCTGCACCCGACCCGCGGCCAGGTACTGATTGACGGCCAGAATATCTCCCGTATGACTTCAGCCCAGATCCCGCTGCTGCGACGGTCAATCGGCGTCGTATTTCAGGATTTCAAGCTGCTGCCCAACCGGACTGTCTTTGAAAACGTTGCCATTACGCTGGAGGTGCTTGGCTGGGGGCGGGCTGATATCGGCAAGAAGGTCATGCATATTCTCAAACAGACCGGTATGGAATCCAAGATCGGCATGATGCCGCAGCGGCTATCCGGCGGTGAACAACAACGGGTGGCGCTGGCGAGGGCTTTGGTCAACGACCCCAAGATCCTGCTGGCTGACGAGCCGACCGGCAATCTGGACGAGGCCAATAAGAACCAGATTCTCAATATATTCAAGGAAGCCAACGTGCGCGGTACGACCGTGGTGGTCGCGACGCATGACAGGCGGCTGATCGACAACAGCCACAAACGGCTTGTTTCCCTCAGCAATGGAGAAATCGTTGAACAGGTGGAAAAAGAAGAAACCGCAAGCAGTCAACAAGCCTAATATCCGGCCAGCCTTGAGTGGCTCGGGTTTTGGCGGACGGACGGGCTACTATTTCAGGCGCGCCCTGGCCAACCTGCGTCAGAACGTTTTTGTGAGCGTGGTAACGGTCGGCACGATTTCCCTGGCCCTGCTGATTCTTTCGCTGTTTATGCTGGTCTTCGTCAATCTGGAAAACGCCGCCGAGAACTGGAGCGAGAAAGTCCAAGTAACGGCTTATTTTGACCGGGAACTGACGGCCCAGGAACAGACGGCCCTGCGTGCTAAAATCAACGCCATTGCGGGTGTGGAGAAGTTGAACTATGTCTCTCGTGATGAGGCGCTGAAGCGCTTTAAAAGCAGGCTGCGCGGACAGGAAACGCTGCTGGAGGGGGTCAGGCCGGAAATCCTGCCCACCTCGCTGGAGATATCTCTGAAGCGGGCACATCGCGACTCCCAGGGGGTTGAGAATTTCGTCGCCTCCCTTAGGCGTATCCCCGAGATTGGCGAGTTGCAGTACGGCGAGGAGTGGGTCAGGCGCTTCAACACCTTCCTGAATTTCATGCGTATGCTGGGTGCGCTTTTGGGTGGATTTCTGCTGCTGGCTGTTGTGTTTATCGTTTCCAATACGATCAAGCTGACCATCTACGCCCGACGTGACGAACTGGAAGTCATGTCCCTGGTCGGGGCGACGCCGTTCTTCATCAAAGCGCCGTTTCTGATCGAGGGTGTCTTGCAGGGCGGGGCAGGCGCGTCTCTGTCACTGCTTTTGCTGGTGGCGATGTACGAAGGTTTTCTACACAATACCGGAGGATTTCTTACCTTTAATCCTGCTACGGCCGGACTTTCCTTTCTGCCGCTCGAGTATGCGGGCGGAATCCTGTTGGCAGGTGTGCTGCTCGGTTTCATGGGCAGCCTGACATCGCTCAAACGTTTCATCAATATCTGATAATGGGAACTGTATGGTCGATACTGCTGATTCTGATCCTGGCATCGCCCCTGTGGGCGAAAAACCCTAAGGATGAACTTAAAGGGGTCCGGCAGGAGATCAAGGCCAAAAAGCAGCTGATTACCAAAACCAAAAAGGTCGAGACCGTCGTATCCAGTGAACTGCAGGCCATCAATCGCAATCTGGAACAGAAGCAGGCCGACCTGGGGCGTCTGGACAGCGAGCTGCGCGGCGTCGAGTCCAGCCTGACCAGAACCGGTCGTGAAATCGCACAGGTTACCGGGGAGGCCAACCGCAAGCGCCAGGAGATTGACAGACGCCTGGCAGCACTGTACAAGGCCGGTGAGATCGGTGCCTTGCGGATGTTCTTTTCCTCTGAATCCTTTCCTCAGATGGCGGAAAATATCCGCTACATGGGTGCGATTCTTGAGCATGACAAACGGATATTCGCCGAGTATAATCAGAAAATCGATGAGTTACGCCAGCTGAAGACGGTCCTGGAAAGGGATGCCCAGCGCAAGGAGCGTGTCAAGGAAAACATCGCCCTCAAGAAGCGTGAGATCGAGCAGGAAAAGAATAATAAGGCCGCCTATCTGTTAAAGGTGCGCAATGACCGCATGGCGCACGAGAAGTCCCTGAAGCAGCTTCAGGCCAATGCGTCCCGATTGCAGAATATGCTTGATCGCCTGGAAAGGCTGAGTCGCCAGAAGCATCTGGCCAAGGCTGACAAGTCCGGCAAGTCTGGTAAAACTGCCAAGACATTGAAGAAACTGAAGGAATTGCCGCCAGTGCCGGATCGCGGCTTTGCCTCCCAGAAGGGGCGTCTGGCCATGCCGGTGCGCGGCAGGGTGATCGAAACCTATGGCAAACACAAGCACCCGGAGTTCAACTCCTACACCTTCAGCAAGGGGCTTTCGATTGCCGTGCCTGAGGGTACCGAGATCAGGAATATTTATGGCGGCACGGTGATCTATGCCGATTATTTCAAGGGGTTCGGCAATATGGTCATCATCGACCACGGGGGCGGATATTTCAGCCTGTATGCCCATGCCGCCAAAATCCTCAGGAAGGTCGGATCAGAGGTGAAAAAGAACGAGGCCGTGGCAACGGTTGGGGCCACGGATTCCACCAAGGGCGCCATGCTTTATTTTGAAATCCGTCACCAGGGCAAGCCGCAGGATCCGGCTGTCTGGGTCAGATAGCAGTTTAAGTTTAAATGTGACAGTAAGGATGTTGGTTAGCGTTATTTAGTCTTCACAGCCATGACCAGGACCTGAAATTTCGGAGGATGTAATATGGGTAGCGGGAAAAAGCGTTTATTGGCAGGGTTTACTATCGCGATCCTGACACTGGTGATCTTCATCGGTTTTACCTCGCAGCGGCGTTGTTCGGCCGAAGGCAAGGGTAGCGACTACGAGTATATCGAATTGTTCACCGATGTCATGTCCATTGTGAAGAAGAGCTATGTGGAGGATGTTGATACCAAGAAGCTGATTTACGGGGCAATCAACGGCATGCTCTCTTCGCTGGATCCGCACAGTTCCTTCATGCCGCCCGAGACATACAAGGAGTTGAAAATTGACACCAAGGGGGCTTTCGGCGGGCTGGGGATCGAGATATCGATCAGGGACGGTGTGCTGACTGTAATCTCGCCGATTGAGGATACACCTGCTTTCAAGGCTGGCATCAAGGCCGGAGACCAGATCTTGAGGATCGATGAGAAATGGACCAAAGACCTGAATATCAACGATGCGGTCAAGCGTATGCGCGGTCAAAAAGGGGCCAAGGTGACCCTGACCATTATGCGCGAAGGGTTTGATCGTCCCAAAGAGTTTTCATTGATCCGCGACATCATCCAGGTCAAGAGCGTGCGTTCCCGCATGCTTGAAAATGGCTACGGCTACATCCGCATCGCACAGTTCCAGGAAAAGACTGATGAAGATCTGGGCAAGGCGCTCAAGACCCTCCAGGATGGCGGCAAAAAGCCGTTCTCCGGGCTGGTGCTGGATTTGAGAAACGACCCCGGCGGTCTTCTGGACCAGGCGGTCAGGGTGGCCGATCATTTCATCGAAGAAGGTTTGATAGTTTATACCGAGGGGCGTGAAAAGGAACAGCAGATGCGCTTTTCCGCCACCAAGGGGGGCAAGGAGCCCAACTATCCGATTGTGGTGCTGATCAACGGTGGCAGCGCCAGTGCCTCCGAGATCGTGGCCGGTGCCCTGCAGGACCATAAACGGGCCATCATCATGGGGGTTCAGAGTTTTGGCAAGGGGTCGGTGCAGACCATCATACCTCTGTCTGACCAGTCCGGGCTGCGCCTGACCACGGCGCGTTACTTCACGCCCAAGGGACGCTCGATCCAGGCCAAGGGGATCACGCCTGATATCATCGTGGAGCAGATCGATCTTCCCAAGGATAGTAAAAAGAAACCGGGCTTCATGATCCGTGAGAAGGATCTGGAAAACCATTTTGAGGACAAGGGCGCGCCCAAGGGTGAAAAGCAGGATAACAAGCCGGAGGAGAAGCAGCGCAAGCCCCTTTCCACCAAGCCTGAGGATAATCTGAAGAGCGACTATCAGGTGATGCGGGCGCTTGACCTGCTCAAGGGGTGGGAGATCATGAAAAAGATGGGCGCGGTCAAGTAATCCACAGTGGCTAAACCTAAACAGAATCGATACAGTCAGGGGCAGGGCGGCGGACGATATGCCGCCCTTGCTTTTGTTGTTATTGTGCTGCTGGCAGTCGGTGGCTATCTGCTGTTTGGTAATAATAGCAGACAGACTGAAAGTCGGATCTCGCCTCCGGCTGAAAAAACTTCTGTACCTTCCGCCCGGCCGGTTCAGCAGCCGTTGACACCGACTGCGCCGCCGGTGCAGCAGCTACCGCAGGCTCAGGAATACAAGCCTGAACCGCGACCACCAGTGGATCTGCCGCTGGTGCCCGGATCGGAAAAGCCGTCCGGTGCGGCCCGTATGGCAGTCATCATTGACGATATGGGGGCAGGTATGCAGGAGGCCCGCGCGCTGGCCGGGATCGGTGTGCCACTGACCTTTGCCATTATCCCGGGACTGCACCATGTCCGTGATGTTGCGGCGTTTGCTCCGTCAAAAGGGATTGAGGTGATGATCCATATGCCGATGCAGTCCAAAGAGTGGCCCAAACGCCGTCTGGAATCCAACGGGTTGCTGGTCGGCATGTCAGATGATGAGATCAGGGAACGGATAGAGGGGTATCTGCGTGATATCCCGGGTGCTGTCGGTGCAAACAACCACATGGGGTCCGAGTTTACCGAGCACGAGGATAAGATGCGGGTTGTGCTGTCGGTGCTGAAGGGTAAAGGGCTCTACTTTATTGACAGTGTCACTTCTTCACGTTCCATTGGCACCAGGGTGGCGGCAGGCATGGGGGTCAGATCCGGGCGGCGGCACGTATTTCTGGATAATGAGCAGAACATGGACTACATCAAGGGCCAGCTGGAACAGGCTGTCAGGCTGGCCAAACGTAACGGTGCGGCGATTGCCATCTGCCATCCCCATCCCGCCACCATCAAAACCCTGGGTGCCGTGCTTCCCGGCCTGAAAGAGCGAGGCATTACCCTGGTGCATGCTTCGGCGCTGGTAAGATGAAGTGCTTAACCCAACCGTATTAATCCCGACCTCAGTATGACATCACCGACAACATCTTCATGCCGATGCGTGCCTGTGACTGCTGTATGGCGCGGTAATGCTCCTCATGCAGCACGGATTCCGGATTATGCGGATCGACCGGATGCACGGCCAGCCAGCTGCCTTCCCGCAGCTTTCCCTCGTATCCCGCCAGGGTTTCGTTCAGCAGCAGATAAAGCGGGTAATTGCTGCCGTTTAACTCCCCTTCGTTGAATCCGGCCAGTGGCAGGTGTTTCTGGAACAGTTGCTCTCCAGAGCGGTCAAACTGCCGGTAATCAAGTGCATAGCTGTTATCCATGTCGCGGGCATACAGCAGTGATATGGTTCTGGCTGCCTTTTCGGTGATGACCGACATGGCGGCCTGGTAGGCGTCCGAACCGCGCTCAAGCCCATAAAACGAAGTGCAGAGCATGTCGCTGAAGCAGTTTGTGTGCAGGAAGCCGCGTGAAACGCGGTCCGATGTCTCGAAATAAAAGCCGCGTTCTCCGACTTGTTCCAAATGACGGGCCCCACAGATCAGACAGCGGTCGACCAGCCCCTCCAGTCGGGCCAGGTAGGATTCCTTCTTCTGCCCCTCCTTCTCGTTCAACCATTGGGCATATAGTTGAGAGCGCGGTTCCGGGGTATTGTCCAGGCAGTTCAGCAGCTCCTGGGTGATCTCGCTGAACTGGCTGTGTACGTCGGTGCCGCGGGCATGGGTCAGGATCGGGTAGATCTTGCCGTCCGGATTGGTATTGAGGCTCTCCACCTTGGGGCTTTTGGAGATAAAGGTCTCCATGCAGCGGTAGCCGCGGTTGGCGGCAAAGGCGCGCAGCAGGGTCTTCTGATCCTTGAAGATGCCATCGAATTTGATCCGCTCATCCACCAGGCAGGGGATCAATGTCAGTGATTTTTTGTCGATGCCGTATTGATCGAACAGGGCAAAAATATTTTTGCAGTTTTCCAGGCTGGGCATGTCTTTGACCGGTATCAGCACGCGATCGGCGGCGTACAGGGCGTTCTGGGTGAGGATATTCAGGTCGGGTCGTGTGTCGATGATGACAATGCCGGACAATCCGGATTCCGCCAGCATGCGCGTCAGTGTCATCGGTCCCTTGAAATGCTCATTGATGTTGGCCAGGTTGTCGGATGAGGGGATATAGCGCACCCCGTACTGTCCGGTATGCAGCAGTTCGGAAGCCGCTTTGCCCATCAGCAGGTCACGCACGTCGCCGTTTTTCTGCTGGCCACTGATCTCGAACATCCTGTCGATGGTGAAATGATTGTCAAAGGAGAAGATCGTGATCGGCAGGTTCTCCCGCATGGCCGTCAGATAGATGGCCAGGTTGGTGGCCAGGGTCGTTTTGCCGACCCCTCCTTTTTCGGAGGAGATGGTGATTATGAAAGGGTAGTTATGCATGTTTGCTCTCGCGCTGTAACAAGATGGATAAACGGGTTGGGAGAGTGATACTAGTCAATTTGTACCCGGCGGTCAACCGCTTTGAGTTTGCTTCATTTTTCAGCCTGCTCCGGCGCCGGCCGGTAGCGGAAATTATTTGTTGCACAGTACTGGCATGCGCATTAATCTGCAGGTCGGCTTGCTGACTACCCACGGCCCATAGATAGTTTCCATCCGGAAACTCCGGATAAGAAACTATTGGTTTTCGATCGGGAAGGTGGGGATTTTTTCTCCTGGCAAGAAAATCAAGGTGTTGTGTGGAGGCGTACACAGGTACGCCGCACAAGCAAAACCGAAGATTGACGCCGCCAGGGGGGAAAAGCACCCTTTCCATCCGGAAACTAGATACATCAGGAGACTGGCAGGGATGAATAATACACGTGAACACTGGGGCTCTCGCCTTGGCGTCATACTGGCGGTTGCCGGCAGCGCCATCGGACTGGGAAATTTTCTGCGTTTTCCGGTCAAGGCGGCCATGTATGGCGGCGGAGCCTTCCTGATTCCCTACTTCATTGCCTTTGTGCTGCTGGGTATCCCGCTGGCCTGGGTGGAGTGGACCCTGGGACGTTTCGGCGGCCGTTACAACCACGGCAGCGCCCCGGGCATACTTAATGCTGTTGTCCGTCGTCCCTGGGCCAAATACGCCGGATCGATCGGGGTGCTCGGCCCGACCCTGATCTTCTTCTATTATGTCTACATCCAGTCCTGGCTGCTTGGTTTTGCCTGGTATTCGCTGACCGGCGAACTGCTGCGGGCGGTGTATGACGACCGGGTCAGCGCCTTTTTCGGCAACTACATCTCACTCAAGGCCACCGTCGTCGGCGGTGTTCCGGCGTCCCTGTTTTTCTTCCTGCTGACCTTTGTGATCAACTTCTCGGTGGTGGCCTTTGGCGTGCGGCGCGGCATCGAGGTGCTCAACCGGTTT
>DAONZY010000016.1:0-14811 GCA_035407085.1 Deltaproteobacteria bacterium
CTGATACGGACAAGGATAGACTGGCCCAGCAGCGTCTGGAACAGGCAGCCCATAAGGCGGGCTTCAAAAAAATCTGGTTTCAGTACGAGCCGGTTGCAGCGGCGTTGGCATTTGAAAAGAGCCTGGCCCCAGGTGAACAGAAAACCGTGCTGATCGGAGATTTCGGCGGCGGCACATCCGATTTTACCGTCATCCGGTTCAAAGGCGGGGCCGATGCAGGTCAGGACAGGCGCGAAGATGTGCTTTCCATCGGCGGTGTTTACGTGGCCGGCGACAAGCTGGACTCACAGATCATGTGGGACAAGCTGGCCTGCTATTTTGGTCGGGATGCCAGGTACAAGGTGATGGGCAAAGACAACTGGGTGAATGTGCCCAGAAGTCTGGTTTATACCCTGGCCCAATGGCATCGCATTCCGCTTTTGCGGGCGCGTGCGACCCGCGAGCAGATCCGTCTGATCAAGAGCACCACCGACAATCGTGATGCCATTGAAAACCTGGAAAATATCATTGACGACAATTACGGTTTTTTCCTGTTTCAGGCCATTGAACGGATGAAGTGCCGTCTTTCCGGGGAACAGCAGGCCCGTATCTGCTTTGCGGAACGCAATCTGCACCTGGATGAGCCGGTGACGCGGATGGAGTTTGAGCGGATCAACGGGGAAAACTTTGCCCAGATCAGCGGCTGCGTGGACAAGGTGGTCGTCGATGCCGGTATTGAAAGTGCGGCTGTGGACATGGTATACCTCACCGGCGGGACGTCGCGTATTCCGTTGATCCGGCAGATGTTCGTTGATCGATTCGGAGAGGAAAAACTGCGGCATGGCAGCGCCTTCACCAGCGTGGTCAAGGGACTGGGCGAAAGCGTGCCTTTGCTGTCGCTGACACGTGTTTAAATCACAGGGCGAACACAAGGTGCCGCCCTTGTGGAATCGGTTTCGTTACAGGCGGGCGCGGCAAGCAGCGCCCCTACGAATGTGGTGGGATGATTAAGGGTGGGTGTTCGGGTGACATGGCATCCGGTGCTCTGGGGTGTCAAGCTGCTTGACTTTCAGATAGCCGGGCATGTAAAGTGTAATTACATTGTAGGTATGTTTGGGGGGCGTCATGTTCGCACAACTTGTTTCCATAGGTAATTCAAAGGGTCTGCGTATACCGGCGACGCTATTGCGTCAATATGGTTTAAGCGATACGGTTGAGCTATTGCCCGGCAATGATGAGATTATTATTCGTCCGGTGCACAGCAAGCCGCGTGAAGGTTGGGATCAGGCATTTTCAGCCATGCATGCCACCGGCGAAGATCAGTTGCTGATTGATGATGGCCTTGATCAGGAGAATTGGGAATGGAGCTGAAACAGTATCATGTCTACTTGATCAATCTTGATCCAACTATTGGGCATGAGATTCAGAAAACTCGGCCTTGCCTGATTATCTCTCCTGATGAGATGAACCGGCATCTGCAAACCGTTATGATTGCCCCCCTGACAACCAAATCACATAATTACCCAAGCCGTGTATCGCTGACCTTTGGTGGCAAACAAGCGTGGATAGTGCTTGATCAGATTCGCACGGTAGACCGCCGGCGTCTGGTGAAGGAGCTGGGTAAGATATCCTCGCCGCAGAGCCGTAAGGTGAAAGCAATTTTGAAGGAAATGCTGGTGGATTAAGGTCAGTTTTTGTTTCCAGCACGGGCTTGGAAAAACAGGGAAATCGAGCAATAATCTGAATTGGTTGGGTGGTGCCATGAAGTGTGAGCTTTGCGACAGTAATATGGTCTTGAGAACAAAACTGTCTGGAGACAAATCAGGAATGCGTTACTGGGTTTGTGAACGATATCCAGATTGCAAGGGTCAAAAAAGTTATGCAGAGCAGGGAAAGCCGGGTAAATGGCATGTGGTTGGTAAAATAATTTCATTCAGATGAGGTGATGTAGGGCGCCGGAGTTATGGGGACATGGTACATAACTATCTGTCATACCTGCTGCTGTCGTCAATTTGGCATCCGTAACCGGCAAGGAATATATTGCATTTGGCAAAATCCCCCTTTATTAAAGGGGGAAGTTTGAAGCCGGTATATCATTTACCCCACTTTGTCAAATGGGGGGGGCAAAGCCGGGGGTATTTCCAGGCCGCTGACGGCATGGTCGGGCTATAGCACCTGGCTGATGTGCATGGCCACAAACCGGCCGTTGCTGTCGCGGGCGGCCTTCTGCATCTGAGCCAGGCAGGCCGGGCATTCGGTGACGACGATGGCAGCCCCGCTCTGTTCGATGTTGTCCCTCTTTTTATCAAGCAGCCGGTCGGATACCTCCGGAAAATCCAGATGGAATGAACCCGAGCCGCCGCAGCAGGTGTCGGCCCCCTTCATCTCCACATATTCTCCGGCTGCCTTGAGCAGCTCACGCGGTTCCTTGCGCAGCCCCTGACCGCGTCCCAGGTGGCAGGGTTCGTGGAAGGTCAGCCTTGCGCCGGTCTTTCTCTGGGGGGTATGACCGGACTTGACCAGGAATTCGGTGATGTCCATGATCTTCTTACCGAAGGCCTGGGCCCGTTCGCGCCACTGGGGATCGTCGTCAAAGTAGCGGGCGGTGTGTTTGAGGGTGCTGCTGCAGCTGGCGCAGTCGGTGACGATGATGTCGGTGTTTTCATAGAGCCGAATGTTTTCTTTGGCTAGTGCGATGAAGTCATTACGCATGCCGTGGGCCAGGTGCACCAGGCCGCAGCATCTGTTGTCGACGGACACAAGCTTGCCGGGGGCATGCTGCGCCACCAGCCGGCGCGAGCAGGCCGCAGCATCGGGGAACATCATTTGCATGCCGCAGCCGTTGAAGTAGGCGACCCGGCTGCTGCTGTCGATGGCGGATGGGGACGGCGCGGCCGGCGCTCCCAGCAGGGCCGGGCCGGCATAGGCTGACAGGAACCGCCGGCGGGTGTATTCGCTCGGCACTAGCCCGCGGGGGGCCAGCCCGTTGACGCCCAGTCCGCGCATCAATGCCATGGCGAAGGCCGACAGTCTGACCAGCGTCCGGGATTTCATCAGTATGCCCAGGCCTTTGTATTTGAGGGTTACCCCGCCCAGCTCATCGGTCAGGTGCTGACGCAGGGCGATCATGACCTCGTCGGTTTCCACCTTGGTGGGGCAGTTGTCCACGCAGGTGCGGCAGAGCAGGCAGAAATTGGCCGCATCCAGCATCCGGCGTGAAGGCTCGAGCATGCCGGCTGCCAGCCCCAGGGCCAGGTTGTTCTTGCCGCGGGCGGCCGATGATTCGATGTCCTTTTCGGCATACAGAGGGCAGACAGTGGTGCAGTTGCCGCAGCGGTCGCATTCCCGTGCAATGACGGCGGCTTTTTCAAGTGTATTCAGTCGGTCGGCCATGGTTATTGCCCCTCCCTGGCGTCATGTTCCCAGATCTTGCCCGGATTGAGGATCCCCTTGGGGTCCAGGGCCTGTTTGATGGCCTTGTGCGCCTGGATGCTGGCTGCTCCCAAGGCCTTTGCCGTGTAGGGCCGCTTGGTGATGCCGATACCATGCTCGCCTGAAAGTGTGCCGCCCACCGCCAGGGCCGCGTCGAAGATCTCTTCGATGGCATGGTGGACCTTGGCGGCGTGTTCCGGGTTGGCCATGTCGCACAGAACCGAGGGGTGCAGGTTGCCGTCACCGGCGTGGCCGTAGACCGCAATGGTGAAGCCGTATTTTTCGGAAATCTCGCGGATGCGGCGTACCACTTGCGGAAAGGCGTCACGGGGTACGGAGATGTCCTCACCGAAACGGTTGGGCGCCATGCCGCCCACTGCGGAGCTGAGGCCGCGGCGGATGGCCCAGATGTCATCCGATTCGGCCTGGCTGGCAGCGGTACGGATCTCGATGGCGTTATGGCGGCGGGCGGTCGCTTCGATGCGGGCGGCCTGGCGTTGCAGCGCGTCCTGGCTGTCGCCGTCGATTTCGATGATGACGCAGGCCTGGATGGCCGGATTGATGTCCAGCTTGCGGTGGCGGGCAACGGCCTGGAAGCTGGTCTGGTCCATGATCTCGGCTGCCGCCGGCACAATGCCGGACTGCAGCATGCTGTGGATGGTGCCGCAGGCCTGTTCCATGTCGGGGAACATGAGCTGCATGGTGTTGCGGGCCTTGGGCATGGGAATTAGCTTGAGCAGGATTTCGGTCACGATGCCCAGGGTGCCTTCCGAGCCGACAAAAAGTTGGGTCAGGTTATAGCCGGTGACGTTCTTGATGGCCTTGCCTCCGGTGCGGATTACCGAGCCGTCGGCCAGCACCACCTCCAGCCCCATGACATAGTTGCTGGTGACGCCGTATTTTACCGCCCGCATGCCGCCGGCGTTTTCGGCGATGTTGCCGCCGATGGTGGAGTATTTCCAGCTGGCCGGGTCGGGCGGATAGAAGAGCCCCTTTTCGGCGCAGTGGTTGTAAAGGTCCATGGTGCGCATGCCCGGGCCGACCGTGACCATCATGTTGCGTTCGTCCAGTTCAATGATCTTGTCCATGCGGGTCAGGGAGAGGGCGATGCCGCCGGCGATCGGGATGCTGCCGCCGGTGCGTCCGCTGGCGGTGCCGCGGGCAGTGACCGGGATGGCGTGATGATTGGCCAGCTTCATTATGGCTGAGACCTGGGCCGTGTCGGCCGGTCGTAAGATCACATCCGGTTTGTTTGCCTCGGCGAAGGGAACAAAGGATGAGTCATAGGAATAGCCGAAACGGTCGATGTCCGAGTCCAGCAGGTGGTCAGGGCCGACGATGCTGCGCAACTGTTGTTTGATCTCTTCGCTGATCATGGTGACCTCTTGTTTATGGCTGCCATACGGGCAGACCGGGTTTTTGTTTGCTATTCTTCGGCATGTTCCAGGCGCTGGGCCCGTTTGGGGCAGCCGGGTGCGTCGGTTGTTGCGGGCGCCTGTATGGCCGGCTTTGCCAATTCCTCCACCATGCGGCGGGCCTTGCCCGGCTCATTGATTACGCCCGGGCCGTTTACGCAGCCCCCCTCGCAGGACATGACCTCCACCAGATTGCCGGGACACTTGGCTGCATAGGCGTTGAGCAGCTTGACATTCTTTTTGCTCAGTCCGTCGATCAGCACCGGCCTGATCTGCAGCTTGCCCTGCGCCCGGGCGATGACGGCGCTGGTGACCCCCTGGCTGACCGGGAATCCACGGCCATGGGCGCTGGCTGGCTGAAGGTCGAGCGGAGCGGGGGAGGTCTGCTTCACATCGATTTTTCGGGCGGCAAACAGTGCCTCTACCGCCTCGAAGGTCAGCACGAAATCCACATCCGGATTGGCCAGCCCCTCGTGCTTTTTGGCGATGCAGGGGCCGATGAAGACCCGCAGTGATTCGGGCCAGGCATCTTTAACCATCTCGGCCGTGTAGGCCATGGGGGTCTTGGTGTGGGAGACGTAGGGCAGAAAGGCCCTGGCGTGTTTACGGGCCGCTTCCACATAGGCTGGACAGCAGGAGGTGCCCATGACCTTGTCACCCTTCTCCATCCGCTCCACAAATTCCTCTGCCTCCAGTTCCGCAGTTTTGTCCGCTCCCAGGGCCACCTCGACCACATGGGTGAACCCGAGGGCCTTCAGGGCACCGGCGATCTGCTCCAGTGAGGCCTTGTACTGTCCGGCAATGGCCGGGGCGATCATGGCGGTGACACTGTCGCTGGCAATGATGTGCTTGAGCACATCCACGATCTGGGATTTTTCCAAAACCGCGCCAAAGGGACAGGAACGGGCGCACTGACCACAGAAGATACATTTGTCGTAGTCGATCTCCTGGCGCCCCTGGGCATTTTTGCTGATGGCGCCCACTGGACAGGCCTCTTCGCATGGGACCGGGATGTATACGATGGCATGATAGGGGCAGACCTTCTGGCAGATGCCGCAGTTGATGCATTTGTCAGCCTGGATGTAAGCCTGGTCCTTCATCACTATCGCGTCTTTGGGGCAGTTGACGATGCAGGGGCGGGCGACGCAGTGGCGGCAGACGTTGGTGACGAAGTAGTTGGCACGTACGCAGGACTGGCAGGCATCATCCAGAAAGGTGAGTATCGGGAAGGTCGGTTTGTCCCGTTTGAGTGCTTTTTCGACGTAGTCGGACAAAAGGGCGTATTCGATGTCCGGATCATCCTCCAGGCTGAAGCCCAGTGCGGCGATGGCGCGCTTTCTGACCATCTCCCGATCCTTGTAGATGCAGCAGCGGAACGATTCGGAGTCGTGGTGCACCAGCCGGATCGGGATGCGGTTGATGTCTGACGACAGCCGGTTGTTGAACATCAGCCAGGCAATGGCCTTCTTGATGTTGTGGCGGATCAGGGCGGTCTGGTTTTCGACGTACATGGGTTACCTCTTTCTCTGTGGCAGGCGGCTGCTGGTCACCATGTGACGCGGCAGAGCCTCACGAACATGCGTTCCATAAGTCTGAGTGTCATGAAAAACAGCTCGGCGGAGGTCTTCTGACCCAGCGCCACATACGGGCGGCGGACATAGCAGGGACGGGCTCCGGCGTTGATGGCTGCCAGGCAGCCGGTCAGCAGGCGGTCATCGATCATCAGGACTTCATCGGCCTGAACCCGCGCCTGTGCGGCTGCCGTCAGGATGCCGTCCGGGAATGGTTTTTTGCGGACGTCGCTGATGAAACGCATTTCGGGAAAGTTGGCGTGGAACCAGTTGCGACGCTGTTCGGCCGGCCGGTTGCTGAGGATGAATATCCCGGTTTCGCCCAGTTCAGCGGCACAGCGCTTAAGCCACTGACAAGCCTCCGGCAGTGGCTGGGTGGAACCGTGGGGCGCCAGCACCCCGTCAAAATCCACGCACAATGCCCTGATCCCCTCCGCTTTGAAATGTTCCGGCGTCAGTGTGCCGATGCCATTGTCGAGCGGCGTGGAGCATAGCAAATGCCACAGCGCCCGGCGCTGTCTGAAACCGTGACTGAATCCCGCCAGTATGTGCCCTGGGAAGAACATGGATTATTCGCCGTCCACCATCCCCTGGACCTTGGCCACTAGGAAGTAGACGATCCCCAGGATCAGCAGTGTTCCGGCCAGGAATACCTGGGTTGTCAGCGGGTCGTGCCGCAGGGTGGAGATCAGTATCTCACGGATCAGGGCTACGATAATCACCCCGATGAAGACCAGGATGTTGAACTTGCCGCCTTTCAAGTTCTTGATTTCGTTGCTCATCAGCTCGATCATCATCCAGATGATCAGAAGTGAGCCGAGCGAACTCAAGATCGCCTTTTCGATGTTGCCCTGGAACATGTGCCCCAGATCCCAGATGAACAGCAGCACCGCTGAGACAGACAGCCCGGCCAGCGCCAGCACCAGGATCAGATTCAGGCCATAGGTGAAACGCTCTGTGGCCTTGATCAGCCATGATTCAACCTCGCGGGAGAGGAACACCTTGCGCATCTCTTCGTCCCGGTAGGAAGAACTCATCACGTCCAGGTTGATATCCAGGATTTTTTCCACCGCCTCGCGGGTCAGCCGTCGTTCTTCCCGGTCGCTGTAGCTGGAGTCGATCAGGTTGAGCAGGAAGTGACGGATCTGGTTCATGGCCGCATTGACGAAATGCACGTTCAGGCCAACCTTGACATGGGCCTGGCCGATCCTCTTCAGGCTTTTGAAGTAGGCCTCTTCATACTCTCCGACAAAAAGTGATGTGAACCAGTGCTCGTGCATCTTGCTCAAGCGCCCTGTGTCGGTGTTGCGCATGATGGCATTTGTTTCCGAAATGCTCTGCAGGTATTTGTGGAACATGGCGGAAAATTCGTCGGCGTGCTGTTCGGCCAGGGGCTGCAAGGCTTTCAGCCGGGCGGCCTCATTGTCTCCGAAGCGGTAGTGGTGTTTCAGGTCATTGATCGATATTTTGAGCATGTGTTTCTCCCTATTATAAACCAAACTGCAGTTGATGCAGCCGGTGGTATAGACCGCCGGCCTGCATGAGCTGGAAATGGGTGCCTTCCTCTATCTTGCGGCCGCTGTGGACGACGACGATGCGGTCGGCATCCTGGATGGTGGACAAGCGGTGGGCGATGACGATGGCTGTGCGTCCCTGCATCAACCCCTTAAGCCCCTGTTTGATCATCTGCTCAGAGCGGGTGTCGATGCTGGCGGTAGCCTCGTCCAGCACAAGTATCTCCGGATCAAAGGCCACAGCGCGGGCAAATGAGATCAGCTGCTTTTCGCCTGCCGACAGGTTGCTGCCCCGCTCGTTGATTGGCTGGTCGTAGCCTTGGGGCAGCCGTTCAATGAAAGCGGCTGCTCCAACGGCTGCCGCTGCCGCCTGCATTCTGGAGGCTGCCTGTCCGTCACCCAGACAGATGTTGAATGCGATGCTGCCAGCGAACAGGCAGGGATCCTGCAATACGACGCCGATCCTGCGCCGCAGTTCGATCAGCGGCATGCTGCGGATATCACGTCCATTGATCAGGATGCTGCCGCTGCCGGTTTCGTAAAGCCTGCTCAAAAGCCGGGCAATGGTTGTTTTGCCGCCGCCGCTTTCGCCTACCAGGGCCACTTTTTCGCCGCGTCCGACCTTGAGGCTGAAATCATCCAGCGCATTTTCTCCGTCGCGGTAGGCAAAGGTCACGGAGTGGAATTCGATTAGAGGCCGTAATCCGTGTCCGTTATCCGTGTCCGTTGTCTTTTTTGTACTATGACGGGCATAACGGTCAACGGTCACGCGCAACGGCTTTTCCGTGTCCAGCAAGGCAAAGATGCGTTCCAGGGCCGCCATGGCGCCCTGCATGACAGAGTATTTTGCGGACAGGTCCCGCACCGGTGCGAAGAATTTGTCAATGTACTGGATGAATGCTACCAGTACGCCGAAGCTTAATGCGCCGCCGACGATCTGCAAACCACCGTACCAGAGGACCAGCGCCACGGCCACCGAGGCCAGGGCTTCGACCATGGCATACAGCGAGGCCTCCCAGAATATGACCGGTTTGTTGGCGTCCCGGCAGGAACTGTTCAGTTCTGTGAAGCGCTGCTGCTCGTCACGCTGTCGGTTAAAGGCCTGGATGACGCTGATGCCGTTGATGGCTTCGGCCAGGTAGCCGTTCAGGCTGCCGAGCCGGGCGCGTACCACGCGGAACGACTGGCGTGTCCTGTGTCTGAACAGCCAGGCCAGACCGAACAGCAGCGGTATGACCGAGAATGTTACCATCGACAACTTCAGATCCATCCAGAGCATGGCCGAGATGATGCCGATCAGAAGCAGTATGTCACCGATGATGGTGATGATACCGGAGGCAAACATCTCACCCAGTACCTCGATGTCGCTGGTTAGCCGGGTGACCGTGCCGCCGGTGGGGTTGTGGTCGAACCAGGCAACCGGAAGGTTGATGACATGACGGAACAGTTCCTCGCGCATGTCGGCCATGACCCTCTGGCCGACCGATTGCAGTAGAAATACTTCCAGAAATGAAAGCAGGGCCTCGGTAAGCAATACGCCGATGAACAGCATGGCCATCAGCCAGAGCCCTTGCAGTTGGCCGGTTATGATGTGGTCGTCGATGGCATGACGGATGATCCAGGGCTGGGACAGACGGCAAAACGCCACCAGCGGCAGAACGGACAGCACCCCCAGTATGGCGGCGCGGTAAGGCGCCACATAGCGGACAAAGCGCAGCAGCAGCTGTCGGTCATATGCCTTGCCCTTGATTTCTTCGGCGTAGATGTTGTGGTGCATGTTAATCCCTGTCGGGTGCGGGTCTTGCTGCTGACAGGTGCGAAGATAGCAGATTTTGCGGCAGATGTGAATTTGTGATTGGCGGACAGACGGTTTCAAATCTGGTGCCGAATGTGTATAATGGCGTCATGCAAAACATGACATGCGCCAAATATATGCTGGCAATGCTGCTGGCTGTAGCAATGTATTCAACTGCCGGGGCGGCAGACGACAAATCCGGCCTGAGCGTTGGGCATGAGGCGATCACAAGTTTTACGGATGATCCCAAGAGCAAAGCGGTCGGCGCCCTGACTGCCCGCTACGGTTTCAACGTCACCAGGGAATTGCACCCCTATCTGGGCACTGGGCTGGGTTACAGCCTGCCTGGCAAGGGGACGAGCACCGAAACGGGGGCCAGCCTGTGGCAAAGTGTGCGTACCGGCGTGGCCGGACAGGCTGGTGTGAATTACAAGCTGAACGGCAGTTTTTCCTTGAATCTTGATTATACCTACATCCAGCTGTCACCCGAACCCAGGCAGAACGTCAAGGATCCGGCCGCACAGAAGCTGGGGGTGGGGCTGGACATCAGGTTCTGATCACATCATGTCAACCGGATCTATATCTACCACCTCACGCACGTTGGCCGTTGTTTCACGCCTGGCCAGCCAGATGCCCACCAGCTTTCGCAGATCCTGACGGCTGGTGGCCTTGAGCAGTATCTGTCGGCGAAAACGCCCGCGCAGCCGGTATAGTGGCGCCGGTGCCGGCCCCAGCACATCAATCCTTAGTTTCATCTCCCTTTTGATCTTTTGCAGCAGTTCTGCCGCATATTCAGCCCGCTGTTCCACTCCCTGCTCCATTGTGCCGGAAAAACCGATGCAGGCCAGATGGGAATAGGGCGGATAGCCGGCTTCCCTGCGGAATTCGATCTCCTGCTGGTAAAAGCCGTTACAGTCGTGATTGATGGCGCACTGGATGGCGTAATGACCGGGGTTGAAACTTTGCAGCAGCACCCGGCCGGGAATGTCTCCCCGTCCGGCCCGCCCGAAGACCTGTGATAGTATCTGGAAGGTGCGTTCCGAGCTGCGGAAGTCGGGCATGTTCAGGCTGGCCTCGCCGTTGACCACCCCCACCAGGGTCACGCCGGGGAAATCGTGCCCCTTGGTGATCATCTGCGTACCGATCAGAATATCGGCCGTGCCTTCCGACATCTGTTTCAGGATGCGGTTGTGACTGCCCTTGCCGGAGGTGGTGTCACTGTCCATGCGCAGGATGCGCGCCTGGGGCAGCAGTTCCTGCAGCTCATGCTCGAGCCGCTCGGTGCCGGCGCCCAGCTCCTTCATTTCCATGCCGTTACAGGCCGGGCAGACACAGGGTGCCGGTACGGCATAGTCGCAGTAGTGGCAAATGCTCTGGCGCCGCTGACGGTGATAGGTGAGGGTCACGCTGCAGTTGGGGCAGGTCAGCGGCTGATTGCAGTCGCCACAGACCAGCACCGAGGCATAGCCGCGCCGGTTGAGGAAAATGATCGCCTGCTCACCGGCTGTAATGGTTTCTTCCAGTGCCTGCAGCAGACGCGGCGAGATGGCACTTTTGATGCCTTGCATGGCCACGGTTTCCACGGTCGGCATGGGGATGTCGCGGACGCGCTGCGGCAGTGAGAGCAGCCCCAGACGACCCAGCTCGGCGGCATGCAGGGTGGTGATCAATGGCGTGGCCGAACCGAGCAGCACGGTAGCCCCTTCCATCCGGCCTCTGACCAGGGCTAGGTCGCGGGCGTTGTAGCGCAGCCCTTCCGCCTGTTTGAAGGAGGCCTCATGCTCTTCATCCACCACGATGATGCCAATCTTTTCCAGCGGCGCGAAGACCGCCGAGCGGGCGCCAATGACAATCCGGGCCAGGCCGCGGCGGATGCGACGCCATTCGTCGTAACGTTCCCCGTCGGAAAGCCCGCTGTGCAGGATGGCAATGCCGCTGCCGAAGCGGGCGCGGAACCGCCGCACCAGTTGCGGTGTCAGTGAAATCTCCGGCACCAGCACCAGGGCGGCTCTGCCCTTTTGCAGACAGTGGTCGATGGCCTGCAGGTAGACCTCCGTCTTGCCGCTGCCGGTCACGCCATGCAACAGCCAGGGAGAAAAATTATGGCAGTCCAGGGCTTGGAGCAGCGTATCCAGCGCGGCCTGTTGATGTGGGTTTAGCGCGCGAGGGGTGTCCGGCTCCACACGCTCTTCCTTGAATGGATCACGGTAGAATTCGCGCTTTTCAAGGGTGATCAGCCCCAGCTCCGTCAGGCGTTTTAACTGCGGCCCGCATTGTCCGAAACGTCCCCGCAGTTCGCCAGCCGATACCTCTCCGCTGGTGCGGATCAGTTCCAGCACGTCGGTGGTTTTGCTGCCCAACGCCCTGGCCGGCATGGAGCCGTTGCCGGGGCGATACCAGTTTTCAATACGCACATTGCGGCCGCCGCTGACCGTCTCGCCCTCAACGGCAGCGGATTTTTTGCTCTGCAGGTTGATGCCGGCCGGCAGGGCCGTCTTGAGTACCTCGCCCAGCGGGTGCATGTAATACGATGCCACCCAGCGGAAAAATTCCAGCTCGGCAGGGGTCCAGAGCGGCTCGTCATCCAGTAGCTGGATAACCTCCTTCAATTTTGCCGTTTCCGCGGAAGCGGCGTAGCCAAGCACATACCCGGTCAGCTTGCGTCCGCCGAAGGGCACGAACACACGTCTGCCCGGCAGTGCCTTTTCTGCAAGGGCAACTGGCACGAGGTAGTGAAAGGTCTTGTCCATGTAAAGCGGGATGGCGACCTCGATGATCTGCTGCTGGCGTGTTGTCATGGCTTAAGGTGATAGCAGAGTGCTGGCTGGAAGTAAAGGGGCGCTTGGGCCGTTTGATTCCGGTTTTTGGTGGTATACTTTCAGACAGTTTTTACTACTGCCTGAAAGGAGATGCTGTGATGGCCAGAAAAATGTTTTCAGTGTCCGGAGTCCTGTCCTGCCTGCTGGGGGTGTTGTTTTGCCTGCCGGTCATGGCAGAAGAAGCGCCGCCCGAGGCCTCGGTTAACGGAAAATACTCGGGGCTGATTCAGGTTCTGCCTTGCCCCAGAGATCGCGGCAATTATGGCGAATTTCGCGATTATGGGCAGTGGGGGGGCGGCGCATGGTGCGGCAGAAAGGGCAAGGCTGGTTACTGGGTCTGGGTGGCACCCAACTGGTATGTGTGGAAGCATAAGGGCTCGCGCCCGGTTGCTGGTGCCCCTGCGCGGGCTTCGGCTGGCGGCAAGTATTCCGGGCTGGTTCAGGTGCTGAAGTGCCCCAGGGATCGCAAGACCTATGGTAATTACAGGGACTATGGCTGGTGGGGCGGTGGCGCCTGGTGCGGCCAGAACGGCAAGGCCGGTTACTGGGTCTGGGTGGCACCAGACTGGTATGTGTGGTCGAGCAAGAATTGAACCTTAAAATAACAACTATCCACGAAATACACTAACAAAAGCATAATATTTGGTTGCAATAGTCGCACGCGGAGCCGCGGAGAATGCTGCGGGGTAAAAGCAAAGAATTGGGGGAATCAGTAATATACCCTGTTGATGTGCCCTTGTTTGTTGATATGTATTTGAAGCTCTTCGCGTCTCTGCGTGAGACAACAGTCGTTTCAAGGTTTATGGTTTGTTGCTACCAGTATTTCTTTGGCGGTTCTGTTCTGCCCAGGTGGGTGATGACACCATCGACGATCCTGAACATGTCCCCCAGGTCATTGGTCCAGGCGTCCCCCTCCTCCAGCGGCACCGGCACCTCGCGCTTGCCCAGGTACATGTCGTCATCATTGATATAGGCAAACCATTCCAGGTTGCCGTTCATCCATATCTTGCTTTTAAGTTCCATGATAATATTTCGTCTTCCGTGTCGGTATTCCGTTTTCTGTTATGTTGCGGTTCCCGGACACGGGTCCCGTATCACGTTTTTACGAAAGCCTGGCCTTGAAGTCCGGGTAGCTGAAGCGGCGTTTGACTGACAGCTCGCCGGTCTCCGGTTCATAGGTGCAGATGGCCGGATGCTGGATGCCGTTGAAGGTGGTGGTCTTGACCATGGTGTAGTGGGACATGTCCTCAAAGGCCAGACGATCACCCGGCTGCAGCGGTTTTTCAAACGACCAGTCGCCGATGATGTCACCGGCCAGACATGATGGCCCACCCAGACGGTAGGTATGCGCCTTTTCGCCGGCGTCAAAGCCGCCGGTGATGGCGGGGCGGTAGGGCATCTCCAGGATATCCGGCATGTGGCAGGTGGCGGAAATGTCCAGGATGGCGATATCCATCTGGTTGTGAACCACATCCAGCACCTCGCTGACCAGGATGCCGGTGCCGATGGCGATGGCCTCGCCCGGCTCCAGATAGACCTCCAGGCCGTATTTGTCCTTGAAGTATTTGATCAGCTCCACCAGACCATCGATGTCATAACCTTCACGGGTGATGTGGTGGCCGCCACCCAGATTGAGCCATTTCATCTGCGGCAGGAACTCACCGAACTTTTCCTCGAAGGCTTGTGCGGTGCGCTCCAGCGGTTCGAACAGCTGTTCGCAGAGGGTGTGGAAGTGCAGCCCTTCGATGCCGGCCAGAGACCGCCCTTCAAATTCGGCGCGCGGTATGCCCAGTCGGGACATGGGGGCGCATGGGTCGTAGATCGGTGTGTGCCCTTCGCTGTGCTCCGGATTGACGCGCAGTCCGATGGATACCTTGCCGGCCTTCTGCTGCCACAACGGACGGAAACGCTCCAGCTGGTTGAAGGAGTTGAAGACCAGGTGGTTGGATATCCCCAGCAGTTCCACTACATCGCTTTCCTTGAAGGCGGCGGCAAAGCTGTGCACCTCTCCGCCGAACTCCTCGTAACCTAGCCTGGCCTCCCAGGGGGAGCTGGCGCAGACACCCTGCAGGGTTTGGCGGATGATGGGGAACACGCTCCACATGGAGAAGGCCTTCAGCGCCATAAGGATTTTGGCACCGCTGGCTTTTTGCACATCGTCCAGAATGGACAGATTATGACGCAAACGCCCCAGGTCCACGACGTAAGCGGGAGATGGGGCGAGCTGCAGTATTTTTTCTATGTCGATACCGGTCAAATTCAAAATCCTTTTTTGCCACAGAGGGC
>DAONZY010000016.1:14911-42649 GCA_035407085.1 Deltaproteobacteria bacterium
CGAGCAGGTGACGAGGCGTAGCAGCGCTACGTCGAGGAACCAGCGCAGTCACCGGTGACATCAGGGTGCAAATATGGCGTTTACTTTACAGTTCCGGCCAGTCTCCGCCGTCTACCACTACCGTCGGCAATCCCATCGGTCCCAGCACATCCAGGAACGGCTCCGGGTCGAACTGTTCCATGTTGAACACGCCGGTTCCGCGCCACTTGTTGGTCAGCATCATGATCGCGCCGACTGCGGCCGGTACGCCGGTGGTGTAGCTGATGGCCTGGGACTTGACCTCTCTGTAGCAATCTTGGTGGTCGCAGATGTTGTAGATGTAGACCTGTTTGCGCTGGCCGTCCTTGATACCGCGGGCGATCACGCCGATACAGGTTTTACCCTTGGTCAGCGGCCCCAGTGAGCCGGGGTCAGGGAGTAGTGCTTTGAGGAACTGGATCGGCACGATCTTCTGGCCGTTGAACTCCACCTCGTCGATGCGGGTCATCCCCACGTTCTGCAGCACCTCCAGGTGCTTGAGGTAGTTGTCGGAGAAGGTCATCCAGAACTGGGCCTTCTTGATGGTCGGGATATGCTTGACCAGGGATTCCATCTCTTCGTGATAGAGGCGGTAGATGTTCATCGGCCCGATCCCCTCCGGGAAGTCGAAGACATGCTTGGTAGATAGCGGCGAGGACTCAACAAACTGGCCGTTTTCCCAATGGCGGCAGGTGGCGGTGACTTCGCGGATGTTGATCTCCGGGTTGAAGTTGGTGGCAAAGGGCTGGCCATGGTTGCCGGCATTGGCGTCGATGATATCCAGTTCCTGGATCTCGTCCAGATATTTCTTGGCAGCCAAAGCGGTGTAGACGTTGGTGACCCCCGGGTCAAAGCCGGAACCCAAAAGCGCCATCAGCCCTTTTTCCTTGAAGCGGTCCTGATAGGCCCACTGCCAGGAGTATTCAAACTTGGCCGTGTCCAGCGGCTCGTAGTTGGCTGTGTCCAGGTAATCCACGCCGGTCTCCAGGCAGGCGTCCATGATGGTCAGGTCCTGGTAGGGCAGGGCGACGTTGATGACCATTTTCGGCTGTTCGGCTTTGATCAGCGCCACCAGTTCCGGCACGTTGTCGGCATCGACCTGGGCGGTCTTTATGGGTCTGGCAATCTGGGCCGCGATGGCGTCACATTTCGACTTGGTACGGGATGCCAGGGTGATTTCGGAGATGACGTCTTTGGCCTGTGCACATTTGTGGGTGACGACCTGGCCGACGCCGCCGGCGCCGATGATAAGTACTTTACTCATATTTCTGCCTCCTGAGAGCGCTGTCAAGATGGGGGGATGCTACGCCTGCGGGTACAACTCCTCACCGCTACGGCAATCATCACGCATCTGACACTACTGCAAATAGTCTTAAAATGGATTGAAATATAATACGGGCATTTGCTGTCAAGCACAATGCCCGTAACATAACTTTTACAGAAAGCCGGAATTATTCCCCGAGATAGGTGTAGGACTTAAGTGATTTTTCCAGCAGCTCCAGGAAGTGGCTGCTCTCCTCAATGGTGATGCGGCGAGAGGCGACGCTGTTTTCCAGGTTGTCACGCACGCTTTTCAAGATTTCGTTGGCGTCGTACTGGACATATTTAAGGGTCTGCCAGGTGGCGTCGCCGGTAATGACGGTGTCGATCTTGTAGTTGGTCTTTTTGTTAAAGGTAATGTGCACGGCGTTGGTGTCGCCGAACAGGTTGTGCAGGTCGCCCAGGATTTCCTGATAGGCGCCGATCAGGAAGAAGCCGATGTAATAATCCTCATCTTTGCGGATACGGTGCAGCGGCAGCGCCTTGGTGCGGCCGTTCTCGCCCACGAAGCTGGTGATCTCGCCGTCCGAGTCGCAGGTGATGTCGGCGATGGAGGCGATGATGTCCGGCTTCTCTGTCAGCCGCTGGATCGGCATGATCGGGAACAGCTGGTCAATGGCCCAGGAGTCCGGGATGGACTGGAACAGCGAAAAGTTGGCGAAATAGGTCTGCCGCATGATCAGTTTGAAGTTTTGCAGCTCTTCCGGGATCGGCTTCAGCTTTTCGACGATGCCGTTGATCTTCTTGATGATCCGGCCGTATAGCCATTCGGCCATGGCGCGGTCATTTAGGTTCAGGTAGCCCAGATTAAACAGGCTGACCGCCTCCTGGATCAGCTGGATGGTGTCGTGGTAGTCCTCGCGCACCGAATGGCGGTCGATGCTCTTGTAGATGTCCACCAGCTTTTTGACGGTAGGGGAAAGCTGCTCGTCATCGGTCAGGATCGATTCAAAGTCCTGGGCCTGATTGGTTGTGTTGGTGTTAAGCACATTGGTGACCAGCACTGAGTAATGGGCGACGGTGGCGCGCCCGGATTCGGAGATGATGTTGGGGCATTCAATGCCGGCCGCGTCGCAGATGTTCTTGATCTGGTAGACCACGTCATTGGCATATTCGTCGATGGAATAGTTGACGCTGGAGAAGTAGCTGGACTTGGAACCGTCATAGTCCACGCCCAGGCCTCCGCCAATATCCATGTATTCCAGGTTGACCCCCAGCTTCTTCATCTCCACATAGATGCGGGTACCTTCGATCAGGGCGTTTTTGACCTTGTCGATCTTGGTGATCTGGCTGCCGATATGGAAATGCAGCAACTTGACGCAGTCAAGCATCTCATTCTTCTTGAGTGACTCGATGGCGGTGATGATCTCGGAGATGCGCAGGCCGAACTTGGCGTCCTCGCCTCCGGAAGTGGCCCACTTGCCGGTGCCCTTGGAGGAGAGTTTGACGCGGATGCCCAGCTTGGGGTTGATGCCGGTTTTGCGCGCCAGTTGGATGATCTTTTCCAGCTCGAACAGCTTTTCCACCACAATGGTGATGTCAAAGCCGATCTTGGTGGCGTAGAGGATCGTCTCAATAAATTCGGTGTCCTTGTAGCCGTTGCAGATGATCGGCAGGCCGGTGCCGGTGGACATGGAGATGGCAGCTACCAGTTCCGGTTTGGAGCCGACCTCCAGCCCCATGTTGAATTTTTTTCCGAAGTTGGCGATCGCCTCAACCACCTGACGCTGCTGGTTGACCTTGATGGGGAAAAATGTCTGGTACCTGGCCGGGTACTCGTTTTCCTGGATGGCGTTTTTGAAAACGCGGTTAATGGCGGCGATGCGCCCTTCCAGGATATTCATGAAACGCAGCAGGATCGGCGGCTTGATCTTGCGCTTGATCAGATCGTCCACCAGCGATTTCAGTTCGATGGAATACTTGGAATTGGGGGAGGGGTGAACGCAGAGATTCCCTTTTTTGTCGATGGAGAAAAGTTCGGCGCCCCAGTTGTTGATGTTGTATATCTTTGCGGAGTCGTTAATTGACCAGCGTTCCATGTTTACTTCCCCCTCCGGTTGTCTTTGAAACAACAGCAGCAATACATGGTTCCGCTTTGCGCCTGCTGCGGAACCCTGCATAAAAACAAGCAAATATCGTGCAATCCGTTTCCCATGTCAATTAATAATTTCATCATCCGGCCAGTTCAACGGTGACGGGCTGTCATACGGACAGGTAATTCTTCAACAAGCGTACTTCCGGGTATGCTCCTTGACAATGCGGGCAGGAATGATTAAATCTAACTCTGATTGTTTAATATCCTTTCCATTCATCCTATCTCAATTTGAACGGATACCCGATATGCCACGTTATTCAGGCAGGAAACCGTACCATGGAGAATTGTTCAGCAGGCAGGTTGGCGAAATCAGGAACATACTGCATGCACTTGAAATGCGGGATGTCCTGGACGAGTCGGAAAACCGCCCCAGGATGGACATGTATGAAAACGAACGGGAGGTTGTGCTGGAGTTTGATCTGCCCGGTTTCTGCCCTGAGGATATCAGCCTGAGGCTTAAGGGGGTCACGCTTGTGCTGGAGGCGCACAAACCCAGGGAACAGAGTCCGGGCAGCTTTATCTGCATGGAAAGGCGGTTCGGAAAATTCCATTACGCCGTACAGGTTCCGTGTAGTGTTGATGCCTGCTCCATCCGCGCCGAGTATCGACTGGGGGTGTTGAAGGTGATCTGCACCAAGACCGACGGATTGGAGATAACAATAAAGGAGATCACAACTTGAGTGATATTAAAAAGGATATTGAAAAGCAGGATCTGGAGGAACTGAAGATACCGGATGTGCTGCCGCTCTTGCCGGTGCGAGACGTGGTGGTGTACCCGTTCATGATTATCCCGCTTTTTGTGGGGCGGGAAATGTCGGTCAAGGCAGTGGACAGTGCGCTGGCCGGCGATCGCATGATCCTGCTGGCCACCCAGCACGACATCGGCGAGGAAGAACCCTCACCGGACAAGATCTATCGCGTCGGCACCGTGGCCATGATCATGCGCATGCTCAAGCTGCCGGACGGTCGCGTCAAGATACTTGTGCAGGGGCTGGCCAAGGCGCGTATTACCGCCTTTGAAGAGGAAAAGCCATTCTACTCCGTGCAGATCGAACGCATCAATGATGCGCCGGCAGTGGATATGACCCTGGAAACCGAGGCGCTGATCCGTACTGTGCGTGAGCAGCTGAACAAGGTGGTGGAGCTGGGCAAACAGATTCCGCCTGAAGTGGTGGTGATACTGGAGAATATCCAGGATCCGGGCAGTATGGCCGATCTGATTGCCAGCAACCTGGGGCTCAAGGTGCCGGATGCCCAGCAGTTACTGGAAACCGCCGACCCGATCACACGTCTGACCAAGGTCAACGAACTGCTTAATCGCGAGGTGGAACTGCTCAGCGTGCAGGCCCGCATCCAGAGTGCCGCCCGTGAGGAGATGGGCAAGAACCAGCGTGAATATTATCTGCGTGAACAGCTGCGCGCCATCCAGCAGGAACTGGGCGATGGCGAGGGCAAGGAGGAGCTGGTCGAGATTCGCAAGGCGATCGAGTCGGCCCGGATGCCGGAAGCGGTGCAGAAGGAAGCGCTCAAACAGTTGGGCCGGCTGGAGAACATGCATCAGGATGCCAGCGAGGCCGGCATCATCCGCACCTATCTGGACTGGATGGTGGAGTTGCCCTGGAGCAAGTCCAGCCGGGACAGCCTGGATATCTCCCGTGCTGAGAAGATCCTCAACGAGGATCATTTCTATCTGGACAAGATCAAGGAGCGCATCCTGGAATTTTTGGCTGTGCGTAAGCTGAAGAAGAAGATGAAGGGGCCGATCCTATGTTTTGTAGGTCCTCCGGGTGTGGGTAAGACCTCCCTGGGCAAGTCGATCGCTCGTGCCATGAACCGCAAGTTTGTGCGCATCTCTCTGGGGGGCGTGCGTGATGAAGCCGAAATTCGCGGCCATCGCCGTACCTATATCGGCGCGCTGCCGGGACGCATCATCCAGGGGATGAAACAGGCCGGTACCAACAACCCGGTCTTCATGCTGGATGAGCTGGACAAGCTGGGCTACGACTACAAGGGCGATCCCTCTTCGGCACTGCTGGAGGTGCTGGACCCGGAGCAGAATCACTCTTTCTCCGATCACTACATCAACCAGCCATTCAACCTCTCCAACGTGATGTTCATTGCCACGGCCAACCAGATCGATCCGGTGCCTTCGGCGCTGCGGGACAGGATGGAGGTCATCAATCTGGCCGGCTACACCGAGGAGGAAAAGCTGGAGATTGCCAGGCGCTATCTGGTGCCGCGCCAGATGAAGGAGAATGGCCTCAAACCAAAGCACATCGCCTTTGATGATTCGGCCATTGTCGAGATCATTGCCAAATATACCCGTGAGGCGGGCTTGCGCAATCTGGAACGTGAGATCGGCACGGTCTGCCGCAAGGTGGCCCGCAAGGTGGCTGAGGGGAACAAGCGCCTGGTCAAGGTGACGGCCAAAAACGTACCGGTCTATCTGGGCGCGCCCAAGTACCTGCGCGAGGAAGATCTGGACAGAAACGAGATCGGTGTGGTCAACGGCCTGGCCTGGACTCCGGTGGGAGGCGAAATACTGCACATCGAGGCCACCCAGATGGATGGCAAGGCCGGCTTGACCCTGACCGGTCAGCTGGGGGACGTGATGAAGGAATCGGTGCAGGCGGCCCATTCCTATATCCGTGCCCATGCTGCAGAACTGGGCATCAAGCCGGAATTCTTCCAGGAACACGAAATTCATGTGCATGTGCCGGCAGGCGCCATCCCCAAGGACGGTCCCTCGGCCGGGATCGCCATGACAACCGCGCTGGTTTCGGTGATTACCCGCATCCCGGTTAAACGTGATGTGGCCATGACCGGAGAGATCACGCTGCGCGGCAAGGTGCTGCCGATCGGCGGCCTGAAGGAGAAGATCCTGGCAGCTGTACGGGCGGAGATGAAAATGGTGATCATACCCTTCCAGAACAAGAAGGATCTGGAGGACATCCCGGCTGAGATTCTCAAGAAGGTCAGGATCGTGCCGGTGCAGATGATCGATGAGGTGCTCAAGCTGGCTTTGGAAAAATACCCGTTGCCAACCCCGGCCAAAGGTAGTGAAAAGCCGTCCAAGTCGGCTGTGCCGGCCGGACGCAAGATGCTGGTCCGCCCTGCCAAGGGGATTCAGGTCTGATGTACTGCCGCTGAATGCATGCAAACGCCCCGCTGGACTTGATCCGGCGGGGCGTTTGTGTTTTAAGCAACTGACGGTGGCGGTCTTTGGTCAAGACGCGAGCTGCTATTTGCTGAAAAGTTTTACTCAGTACCTGGCCAGTTCGAAACGGTTCCTCCCGCTCTGTTTTGCCCGGTAGAGCGCCTCATCGGCAGGCTCGATACACTGTTCCATGCCCATGCCGCTGGTGAACGTGCCGACCCCCAGGCTGATGGTGACGGACAGCGTTTTTCCTTCCCATTCGGTTGTCATGGCCTCCACCTCGCTGCGCAGTTTTTCTGCGACAACAGCGGCTTCTTCCAGGCTGATCCTGGGCAGCAGCAGCAGAAACTCCTCTCCCCCCCAACGGCCGCAGACATCCTCGGCCCGGATATGGTACGACAGACAGTTGGCTACCTCCCGAAGTATCTGATCGCCGGCAAGGTGACCGAAAGTGTCGTTGATGTGCTTGAAGTGATCAATATCTGCCATGATCAGCGACAGGGGAGTGGCATGGCGCTCGGCCCTTGATTTTTCCGCGCGGAAGCGATTGATCAGCTCGAACCGGTTTGCCAGTCCGGTAAGCGCATCACGGGTGGCGGCGGACTGCAGGGCCTGATCGGCCATCAGGGCGTGGGCGCACTCCAGGATGGCGGTTTGCAGTTGGCCGCTATCCACCGGTTTGGTGACATACTTGGCTACGCCGGCGTTGATTGCCCGTTTCAAAAATTCGACCTGTTCGAAAGCGGTCAATACGATCACCGGCACCTGCTTGTCATCCTCCCGGATCGCCTGTGTCATGGCCAGGCCATCCATGACCGGCATCTGGATATCGGTAATGATGATGTCCGGATGGTGTTCGTGCCAGAGTTGGAGTCCCTGGGCACCGTCACAGGCGGTCAGGAGCGTTCCGGCCAGCCGGCTGAGATAGCAGGTAAACTGCTCGCGGGTGTCCGCGTCATCTTCCACATAGAGCAGGGTGAGTGTTTTCAGGTACTGCATGTCCTTCTGGCTGTCGTTCATTGTTTTTGCTCCATCAGGGGTGCGCAGACCGAGAACTCGCAGCCTCCCGGCATGTTGTGTGCGGTGATGTGGCCGGCCATATTGCGCTCAATGATCATCTTTGACATGTACAGTCCGATGCCGCTGCCCATCTGTTTGGTGGAGAAATAGGGCTCGAAGATCCGGTCGATGATCTCTTCGGGAATGCCGCCGCCGTTGTCGCGCACGGTGACGCAGCCCATGTCGTTTTGCCCGCTGAGTGTGACAGTAATGATGCCCGGTGATACTCCGCTATTGGTGATAGCTTCACTTGCGTTACTGAACAGGTTGAGCAGTACCTGGGAATATTCATTGGGAAAACCGAACAGGGTGCAGTCCTGATCGGAATGGATGGTGATGGTAATGTTGTCGTTTTTGAAGGATGCCTCGACCAGCTCAACAGCGTGACCGATTTGCTGCAGGGCGGAAAAGGGCACCTTTTCCTTGTCCGGACTGAAAAAATTGCGGAAATCGTTAATGGTGGCGGACATCTTCTGGATCAGTCGGTTGGCGGTAATCGACGATGCGTTGATGTACTGTTCGTTGACCTGACCGTCCTTCCAGGCTAGCTGCAGGTTGGTGATCAGCATGGCCAGCGCGTTAAGAGGCTGTCGCCACTGGTGGGCGATGTTGCCGATCATCTCGCCCATGGCGGCTTGGCGGCTCTGACTGATCAGCATCTGATCGCGCTGGCGCAGTTCGGACACCGCTTGCTCCACCCGTTGCCGCAGAGAGATGTTGAAGGCCTCCAACTGGGCCTGTTTGAGGGTCAGTTCCTCCTTGGCCATAACCAGTGCCTGTTCAACCTCCACGCGCCTGGTGATATCCACCACTACGCAGAGCAGCAGGTCTCTATGCCGAAGTTTGATAACCTCGGCCGAGAAGAGGCCGTGCAGCTGACGACCGGATCTGGAGACAGACCTGACCTCGTACTCCCTGACACGACCGTTCTCCCGCAGCATGCGCTGCATTTCTTCCCTCACCGCGTCGTCTGTCATAATTCCGAGTTCGTTCGCGGTGCGCCCGATCACCTCTTCCCGCTTGAAACCGAACACGGTGAGAAAACTTTCGTTCACATCTACATAATGCCACTCCAGAGTGTTTTCATCCCGTTCGCTGAGTGACATGAGCGAGGGATTGGCGTTGAAGGCGCGGGAGAAGCGTTCTTCCGACTCACGCAGTTCCGATACATCTTTGACGATGCCGAACAGTGCTGGAACTTCGTTCCACTGGCCTTGCACGATCCTGCTTTCAACCGGGATCAGCGTGCCGTCCCGGCCAATCAGCGGCAGGGGACAGGTGTCCACATGGCCCGACATCATGGCATCCACGATGGATTGGGCTTCCAGCCTCAATTCCGGGGGGTGCAGTTGCAGAACATTCATCCCGATCAGCTCATTTTCCGTATAGCCCAGCCTGTTAATGACTGTCTGGTTGACATGAATGATTTCACCGTGCAGGTCGATTACAAAAATGAAGTAATCCAGAGTGTTGAAAAAGGTTCTGAAGTTGGCCTCGCTGGTTTCAATGGCTGCTTTGGCCAGGCTAAGCTCGCCCAGACGCTCGGAGATTGAACGGGTCATGGTGTTAAATGCCTTGCCGAGATGGCCGATTTCGTCCCCATCTTCGTGCAGGGAGGTGGGGGTAAAATCACCCTCTGCAACCTGCAGGCTGGCCTTTGCAATCGATGACAGGTGTCGTGTCAGCCAGTAGCCGATCAGCAGCAGGATCAGCGCTGACAGCACCAGTTCGGAGAAGGCGATGGCAATGCTTTGTGACGCCAGCATGCGGCGTGCGCTGATGATTTTGGACTGGTCGATGCCCATGTGCAGCGTGCCCAGTGCTGGCCACCATGCTGTATGGCCAAAGTGGCGTCGTAACGCTGCAAGGTGTCAAGGCTGGAATTTTTCAGGTTGCTTGGGGCGGGAAGCGGTATCCCGTCCGCCCAGCCGCTGGCAGCGACCCGGTAGCCATCCTGATCCACAAAGACCAGATAGTCGATACCCTCGGTGGCACGGCTCTCATCCAGCACAGATTGGATGGTGGCAAAATCACGCTGCATGACCGGCACCTTCAAGGCTGAACTGAGCACCGGCATGATCTGCTGGACCTGCCAGCGGGTCTGTTCAAGCATGGCCGCTTCGAACAGCCGCAAACTGTTTGCCACCAGCAGGGTCAGCATGATCAGTTCCACGCCTACAGCCAGCAGCAGCAGGCGGCTGCGCAGGTTAAGTCTGGGAAATATGCCGGTCATTTTTGGCTGCTCCTGATAACTTTCCTGACCAGGGCCGCATAGCTGTCCAGTTGCCTGAGTTCAGTGTTGGTGACCTGCCGATAACCACCCAGGTTGTGTATTGTGAAATACTTTCTGCCAGCAGTGGTGGTAGCGAAGGACCAGAGTGCAGCGCTGATTGCTTTCTGGCTGGCCGGGCTGCGGGGGTTGAACATGTAGATCCTGCCTGCCATGGGGCTGCTCTCTGCAATGACGCGCAAGCGGCTGCGCAGCTTGGCGGGCAGACGCTGGAAGTTGGCCAGCGACGTGAAACCGGCCGCTGCTTCTCCGGCTGCCACCAGTTGGGCTACGCTGTCTGAAGCGCTGACATATCTGATCGGCCTGGTTTTGATTCTACGCGACTTGAGCCACTGTTCGCCCCACATGGTGACCAGGGAACTTCTGCTCAGGCCAAGCACCTCCTGGCCTTTCAGATCGGATGGATTTATGACGGGGCCATCGGCTTTGACAAGTGCAACCGCCTTGAAGTTGGCCCGATAGGTCACAAGCGGGATATATCCGGCGTCGATCTGTAGCAGCCGGGCCTGGTGTCCAGTCGTGATGACCATATCGTAATTGCCGGTCAGGGCGCGCCGGGCAAGTTCGTCAAAATTGGGAGCGGTTACAACATCGACCCTGCAGCCCAGCTCCTTTTCCAGGTGCAGGCGCAGCGGCTGGTACATTTCCAGGATGACCCTGGCGCTGGTGTGGGGCGCCACGCCAATCACGAACGCCTTGGCTGCTGAAGCTGGCGAACAGCAGAAGGTGGTTAGCAGCAGGATGATCAGCAACAGTCTGAAGGTTTTCATGCGGCACTCCTGCGATGGTGGATGTGACCAAAATACCTGTGCCCTGTTTGAATTCGGAATGTTTTTCGAGTGATTATTCTACCACGGCTGGGGTGTTAGCCAAGTGTTCTCTCATTTAGCTGAACAAAAAAACCAGGAACTAAACAGGCCAGATCAAACGACCTGGCCTATATATAGCGTACACGTTGGCGGACCTTCCTTTTAACCGGCAAACTTTGAAATTTCAAAGCCGATCTGGCCCAGCGGCAGCACCTCGTCAGCCACACCGCCATCCACACAGGCCTTGGGCATGCCGTAGATGGTCGAGGTAGCCTCGTCCTGCACAATGGTCACCCCGCCTTTGGTCTTGAGCGCCTGCATCCCCTTGAAGCCGTCATTACCCATGCCGGTCAGAATCACACCCAGCATCGAACCGCCGGTGGCTTCTGCCATGGTTGACATCATCAGATCCACGGATGGGATATAGACGTACTTGGGGTAGTTACTGGCCGGCTCAACCTTTACTACGACGTTATTGCCGCGACGCACCAGGGATGTGTGCATGCCGCCAGGTGCGACCAGCGCCAGTCCAGGCTTGAGGATGTCGCCGTCCACCGCCTCGCGGATGGCCAATGAACATTTGGCGTTAAGGCGATCGGCGTAGGGGCCGGTGAAGGCCTTGGGCATGTGGATGCCTACGATAATGCCGTAAGGGAAATTGACCGGTATGCGTGACAGCACCTCCTGGAGCGCTACCGGGCCTCCGGTGGATGCGCCGATGCCGACATAGTTGATCCGCTTGCCGGCGATCTTGGCGGATGGCGCCCGCGGTATCGGCGGTTGTGATGCTCTTGGCGCGGCAACAGGTTTGACAGGCGTGTATGATTTGACCGCTGCCCTGATCCTGCGCATTAGCTCTTCGCGGAAGATATTCTGCGCTTCGCTCGAATCGGTTACGTTTTTAGGGATATAGTCGATGGCTCCAGCTTCCAGCGCCTCGAAGGTGGATTTGGCGCCCTGGTTGGTCAGGGTGGATACCATGATCACCTTGGTGGGCGCCACGGTCATGATCTGCTTCAAGGCGGCGATGCCGTCCATGCGCGGCATCTCGATATCCATTGTAATGATGTCCGGCTTGAGGGAGACGGCCTTGGCTACGCCTTCCATGCCGTCCGATGCAGTGCCGACTACGTCGAAGGTAACATCCTTTGAGAGGATGCTGCGGATGGCCATGCGCATGAAGGACGAATCATCTACGATCAGTACGCGGATGCGGTTATTGTCTGAAGTTATTGGCATTACTGTCCTGTCTTGTTGTTGGAGTTGAAAATGGAGCGTACCAGTTCCTGAACATCCGGTATGGCATCGTCCAGTTCGTAGCAGAAGCGCTCTATGTCAAGCTGCATCAGTTCTGGCGATTCCTTTCTGAGAATCTGCCAGGCCTGCTCTTCATGAAGATCGAAGCTGACCCATTCGTTGCCGCCGTAATCCAGCCCACGCACGCTGCAGAACATGTCGGCCAGGTTTACAATGGAGCAAAGCACCGGATCAATTGTGGCCTCGGCCGGCGTGTGGTGGAAGGCGATCACTTCGCAGTAGGCCTCCGGGAAGTTCCACTTTCTGGCCATGCAGAGTCCGATTTCACAATGGCTGGTGCCGAACCTGGCGATCTCTTCCTTGATCATCCGGACCGACCTGCCCTTGATGCTTTCAAGCAGGTTTTTGAACTCTTCACGCATGTAGGTGCTGAGAAAGACAATGCCCAGATTGTGAATTATGCCGCTGATGTAAGCCTTTTCCAGGTCGTTGTATCCGATTTTTCCCGCTATGACCTTGGCTACCATGCCGGTGCCAAAGGAGTGGTCCCAGAAGGCGTTGATTTCAAATGCGCCGGTGTCTTTTTCAAAGGCGCTGATAAATGACGTTGTCAGGGCGATTTCTCGGATATGGCTCAATCCCAGATATACCAGAGCGCGCCTGAGCGATGTAATCTCGTGGGTGGGCTTGTAGACCGGTGAATTCAGCATTTTCATCACCCGGGCGGTCATGACCTGGTCGGTCAGCATAAGATCTGCCACATCCTCTACCTTGGTATCAGGCTGATCTAGCATCATCAACACCTGGTTGGCCACCGCCGGGATTGTGGGCAGGTCATCGATCTGGGCAATCATCTGTTCGGCTTTTTCAATCATCGCGGTCTTGTCCATGTGCGAGTCCCTTTCAGACTATTTTTTGTAGGTGAAGCCGCCGGGGAAGTGCACGGTCTTGAACTTGTCGTTGACCCCGTGCAGGGATTCGGATTGGCCGACAAAGAAATAGCCGTATGGCTGCAGGTTGTTGTAGAAGTGCTGCACGACCTTGGATTTGGATGCGGTGTCGAAATAGATCAGCACGTTGGCGCAGAAGATGATGTCAAAGGTCTTCATGAAGATCATCTTGTTGTCATCGTAAAGGTTGAGCTTGTTGAAGGTTACGAACTTCTTGATTTCGGGTGAGAGGATGTACAAACCCTTGTCCTCGCGTATGTACTTGCGTTTATACATGTCGGGGATGTTGCGTACCGAGTAGGCGTTGTAGACACCTTCCTTGGCCTGCGCAATTACTGTTTCGTTGATGTCCGTGCCAATGATCTCGATGATCCAGTTCTTGAGCAGTGTGCTGCGTTTTTCGTTCAGGATCATGGCCATGGTGTAGGCCTCTTCACCGGAGGACGAGGCGGCACTCCAGATGCGCAACTTGCGGAAGCCCATCTTGTTCTTGATGTCCACGATTTCTGGCAGGAGCTTGTTCTCAAGCGCATTCAGTTGCGGCACGTTGCGGAAGAAATAGGTCTCATTGGTGGTGATTTCATCCATCAGGAACTTGAGTTCCTCGCTGCCACGCGGTGATTTGAGCAACAGGTAATAGTCCTGGTGCGTCTTGCAGCCGGTGGCCTCCATCCTGCGGTTCAAGCGGCTTTCCAGAAAATACTTCTTGGTAGAGTGGAAATACATGCCGCAGATGTTATAGATGAAGTCTCTTAACAGTTCGAAATCTTTGTCAGAAATTGCCACGGTGTGTCCCTTCGGATAAGCAGTTGCCACGCCTTCTGCAGGCGGGTAAAAAGGTAAGCCCCCTACTCATTGGAGCCGATCAGCTCGAACGGATCAATAATCAGCGCCACGCGACCGTCACCCAAAATGGTCGAACCGGCGATGCCCGGAATATTGGCCAGATAGTTGCCCAGTGACTTGATGGCAACCTCCTGTTGCCCCACCAGCTTGGAAACAACCAGGCCCATACGTTTGTCTGCGCTGCCTACAACCACAACATAACAGAAATCTTCCTGTTCTTCCTGCTTTTGAACCTTGAATACGGTTTCCAGGCGGATCAGCGGCAGCACGATGTCGCGCAGCTTGAGCGACTCCTGGCCGCCGATGGTGTGAAACTGGCGCTGATCGACCCGCAGGGTCTCCAGAACCGATGAGAGCGGCAGGGAATAAATCTCGCCCTCCACCTCGACCAAGAGTGACTGGATAATGGCCAGCGTCAGCGGCAGCCGCAGGATGAATTCCGAGCCTTGCCCCTTTTCGCTCCTGATCTCGATCAGGCCGTTGAGTTTTTTGATGTTGGTCTTGACCACGTCCATGCCGACCCCGCGGCCGGAGAGGTCGCTGGCCTTGTCTTTGGTGGAAAAGCCGGGCAGGAAGATCAGGTCGAAGATTTCGCGCTGGCTCATGGCTGCCAGTTGCTCTTCGCTCACCAGCCCCTTTTCCAGGGCCTTGCGGGCTACCCGTTCCGTGTCGATGCCAGCGCCGTCATCCTTGATACTGATGATGATCTGGTTGCCCTCATGGATCGCTGCCAGCACCAGAGTTCCGGTTCGGGGTTTGCCTGCCGCCATGCGTATTTCCGGCGTCTCCAGGCCGTGGTCCAGGGCGTTTCTGATCAGGTGGATCAGCGGATCACCGATTTCGTCCACAACGGAACGGTCCAGTTCGGTTTCCTCACCGAAAATCTGCAGGTCGACCTCTTTGCCCAGATCACGGGCCAGACTGCGCACGATGCGGGGGAACTTCTTGAAAACCTTGTCCACCGGCAGCATGCGCATCTTGAGGACCTGCATCTGCAATTCTGAAGTCACGAAGTTCATCCGTTTGGTCAGCTTGGAGAAGTCCTCGTTGAAATCCAGATTGTTGATGTTGCCCTGCTGCAGGTTCTGATTGATCTGGATCATGCGGTTACGTTCCAGCACCAGTTCGCCGACCTGGTTCATCAGGTCGTCCAGACGCTTGACATCAACACGCACGGTCGTATTGTCGGACAGGTCGTCGCTCTTGCCTTCGGTCGGCTTGGGCGGCGGCGGTGTTTTGCGCGGCACCATGTCGGAAGACGCTTTTTCGGGCGGCGGTGGTGGCTGTGTCTGTTGTGCTGGTGTCGGCTGAGGTTGTTCAGCAGCCTTGGGCGGTTCCGGAGCAGTATTGGCTTGCGCGGGTTGCTGGGGTGCCGGAGCCGGTTGGGGCTGTTCGGCAGCCTTGGACGGCTCTGGCGGAACAGCTTGCGGTGCTGGCTGTGCGGCCTGCGCTTCCGCGGACTTCTGCTGCAGAACCAGGTTGTCCGCCAAAAGCGGAATCAGTTTGGCAATCGTGCCGTCGATTTCCCGATCCTGAATTTCACCGGCTTTGATGTCGTTGACCAGTACCTTGACCAGGTCGGTCGCCTCCAGGATGACATCCATAATCTCTGGGGTGACCGGAACCTCGCCCTTGCGCATGCGGTTAAGCACATCCTCGGTCTTGTGTGTGACCCTTACCAGCAGGTCGAACCCCAGGAAGCTGGACGCACCTTTGACAGTGTGGATCGATCTGAAGATGCTGTTGAGGAGTTCATCAGGCGCGGAAGATTTCTCCAGCGCCACGAGGTCGTCATCCAGCTTTTCCAGCAGTTCGGTGGTCTCGGACAGGAAACCCTCAAGCAGTTCCTGATCTTCGCAATCAATCGGTGACATTGGCGATCTCCTGAATAATAGTCTTGAAGCGGATTACAGGGAACTGAACATGTTCTTCTCGTCATTGGAGAACATCTTTTCCAGGTCGAGGAGCACCAGCAGTCTTTCGGCCTGATTGATGACGCCCGATATGCATTCCTGGTCGATGCCGCTGGCCACCACTGCAGGCGAAGGCTGTATCTCGCTGCCGGAGATGCGGATGACCTCGGACACGGCATCCACGATAAAGCCCATCAATTCACCATCCACGTCCATGACCATGATCCTGGTCTGCTTGTCATTTTCCGTTTCCATCAGACCGAACTTCTTGCGCATGGAGATGATCGGAATAACCTTGCCGCGCAGATTTATGACGCCGTCCACGTAGTGTGGCGTATTGGGCACTCGCGTTACAATCGGCATGCGGATGATTTCACGCACCTTGAGGACATCTACGCCGTATTCCTCCTGATCGAGATTGAAGCTGACCAGCTGGATCAGTTCGCCGTGGGATTCGTCAGATTTTACAGGAACTAGTGCTTTGCTCATGTTTTCCTCCTACTGGGTTGGGTGGAGAATATGTGTATGTGGATGTATGTTTGTCTGGCTGTTACAGGATCTTGTCTGTTGCGTAAATTAGCATGTAAACCCTGTTTTAATCAAGCGACATGAAACCGCTGCTGGTGATAGTTTGTCATAATTATGGTCAATTGCAACCGTCCCCGTGAAAAGGCTTCCCTGTGGATATCAAATGGCCGGGTCAGGCCCTGCCGTTAAGTAATTTGACAGTGGCGCGGCCGTCGCCGTAGTAGTCGATGATGTTGTGACAGCAGAAATCCTGCTCAATGTTGAAAACTGCATCAAGCGGGGCGCCGATTGCCTCCAGCAGGATGATCCGGTTGACCCCGCCGTGTGCCACGACCAGCAGCTCATTGCCGCGATGCAGTTCGATAATTTTATGGATAAACGGCATGACCCGCGCGTGCATGTCCAACAGGTTCTCACCATCCGGCACGCGGTAGTTGACCATGTCATCCAGGCGGGCTTGCCATTCCGCCGGCCAGCGGGAGGTGATCTCGTCCCAGGTCAGGCCTTCCCAGATGCCGATGTTCAACTCGCGCAGGGCGGGGGTGGTGATTGGCTGGATGCCGAAGGCGGATGCGATGATGTCGGCACCGATCGAGCAGCGGGAAAGATCGCTGCTGTAGCAGGCGGTGATGCCCACTTTGTCCAGATGCCCTTTCATGCGGTGGTACTGCCGGATGCCCAGTTCGGTCAGGCCCACATCGGTCTGGCCGTTGTAGCGGGGCTGGTTGTGGCCGTCAACCTGGCCATGGCGGATAAGGTGAATGCGTGTTGTCTGGTACATGTGGCGTTATTGTCCTGTCGCTTGAAATAACCGGGATAATAACAGCATTGGTGGGAAAAGGGAACGGTTCTGGAACAGTAGCATGCAGGTCTATTTTCGGGTATGGCCCTGCAGTGTCTGCTCCAGGGCGTACATCAGCGACATCTTGGTAATACTGTTCATATCCAGCAGGTCACAGGCCACATGTCCGGTGTCTGCCTTGCAAAGCCGCTGTAGTCCCTTCTCTACTGCCTCGTCATCGCCGGTCTTGCTGACGGTGTAAACCCAGTTCTCGCAACCGATACGCACGCCCTTGGTGCAAACCTTGGCGTACTGCAGCGCCGCCTCCCGCCATTTGCCTTGCAAGGCCGCCATGTTTCCCAAGCGGTTGCACCCTTCTGTGTCCCCTTCGTCGCAGCATTGTTGAGGATTCCTGTCCAGCCCGCATCCGTTGGATAGTGGCTGTTCACGGAAGATTGGAGGCGGCTGGCAGGTAGATGCTGCCGGAGTTGCGGTGCGCTTATACAGGCCGAAACGGTTCCAGCTGTCCATACCCAGCAGGGTATCGGCGTTGACCATGCTGAAGATGAAATCGCCACCCTTGTCATGCCGCAGCTTGATCAGCCCGTTTTCCAATCTGGCCCTGAGCCTGCTTTCCATGAACATGGTGACAATGCCACGGTCGGTGAAGGTCAGTTCGCTGACCAGCGGTGTGCCGTCGGCCTTGAACTCCCCGCAAGGGATCGTTACGGCTTTGAATGGGGTGTTGCCAAGTCTGGTGCCGTCAAACTGCTTGCGTATGTTGCAAAGATTGGCGTCGATGCCGGCACGGCAGATTTTATCCGACAGCTCCAGCGCATCTCTGAAACGGCTGGCGATCCAGAACTGTTCGACTGCCTTGCTGCAAAGCACCTGATGCTTGTGCTTTTCGCAGGCAAGGCCCAGTTCCTGCAACTGCTCTGCTGGAAGCGGGGGCTGTTCACTGTGCAGGTTGATATGGCTTTGTTTAGGTTCGGCTGCCTTGCTGTACTGTTCCTGCAGTTCCAAGCAAGCCTCGGGCCGCTGGCCGCATTCCTGCCGCAGTTTGCCAATCCTTGCCGAACAGGCATCAGCCTCCGGTTCTGCATGCAGGTGACAGGGATAAAGCATGATGCTGCAGGTCAATAGCAGGAGGTACTTGATCATATTGGGTTCCTGTTGGTCAGCGCTCCGAAAGCGCCAGATTTACGCCCAGAGCGGCAAAGGCGGCGGCAAAGCCGCGCTGCATCCACCTCTGCATCCTTTGCGAACTGATAACCGCTTTACGGAAGTTGTGGGCCAGCATGCCGTAGATCACAAACACGGCAAAGGTCATGGCCATGAATACACCGCTCAGCAGCAGAAGCTGGGGAAGGGCGGCACCGGCAGAAGGTGAGATGAACTGGGGCAGAAATGCCAGGAAGAAGATCGACAGCTTGGGGTTGAGGATATTCAGCATAAAGGCCTTGATGACGATCCGGCCACCTGTCTCGACTGCCCCTCGCTCAAAACAGATGGCACCATTTTCGCGCCACATGGACCAGGCCAGATAGAGCAGATAGACGACACCGGCGTATTTAAGGGTATGGAATGCAACTGCGCTGACATGCAGAATGGCAGCCAGCCCCATGATGCTTGCCAGCAGATGCGGCACGATACCGAGGGTGCAGCCGATGGAGGCGTACACACTGGCCCGCCTGCCCTGCAAAAGCCCGGTGGAGACGGTGTAGATGACCCCGGTGCCTGGTATCAGCACCACTATCAGTGAAGTAATCAGATAATCAGTGGTGATCATTTGGTGCTCCTGTTTTTACGGCCTGTAGCTTGTCTGAATTTACAGTCTACAGCGCATTGTCGCACAATGCTGTTTTCAGCGAGGCCTCATCGTGCCCCGGCCTTTTTGAGTAGCGCGACGATCCTGGTAAAGGGAACCCGGTTTGCCAGGGCAAGGGGCGTCAAATTCGGCGTGGGTGAGTCGTTCACGCGGATCCCGGCCCGGATCAGCAACTCGAATTTCTTCAGATACCTGTTGGTGACCGCCCTTTCATCCATGGAGATCTTGTATGCGGCATGGGCGTCCAACAGGTTGTCCACGAGGATGTTTTGCTGTTTGTTGTTCAGGTGATTGACGTCCGCGCCCGACTTGATCAGGAAGGCAACCGCCTCGGGGTTTGTGACGGTGAAAAGCGGGGTGAAGCCCCCGTTGCTCGCCAGGTTGACATTAGCTCCGGCTGCGACGAGATCCCGGGTCACGGCCGGCACATTGGACTTGAAGAGTGCCGATTCGCCGTACTTCCCGGGCTCGTTGACCCGGATGCCCTTGATCCCGAGAAGCGTCCTGACTCGGGCTGGGGTGCCCACCATGGCGGCGTTGCAGAGCGGCGTATTCCCGCTAGAGTCCTTCCCGTTGATATCAGCCCCTGCCTTGACAAGTTCTTTCACCACAGTTGCGTAGTCATTGTGTCTGTTTTTGCTTTGCTGCTGCCGCGAGATAATGTTGAGCGGGTCGTCGCCGTTTTTGTCCTTTAGCCCACCACGTGCGCCGGCAGCAAGGAGGATCCGCATCAAGGTGTATTTGTCCTGCTCGGCCGCGATATGGAGTGGCGTTTGCTGGTCCAGATTGGTGGTCCGGTTGATGTCGTACTGGTAGGTCTGGTAGAGCTTCACCGTCTCCACGAGATCGTTGCGCGTGAGCCAATATTTCTGCCCCAACTGCTCACGGCTGATGGTGATGCGCTGACTCCTGATGATCTTCAGGGACTTTTTCTTTTCCGCCTCGGTCGCGACATGGGCAAAGGTGGCGCACCATGCCTCCAAGGGCGAATATTGCCTCTTTTCCGAGCGGACAAATGGATTCGCGCCGTTTTCTAAAAGCGTCCTGTGCATCGCCGGCTTTTTTGCAAGATAGAGCGCCGTCAGTCCGTCGGTATTTACGAAGTTGACATCGCCCTTGTGGCGTAACAGCAGCTTGACCATCTCGATGTGGCCGCTGTAAACCGCGGTCTGCAGGATGCTGTTGCCGCTGGCCGCGCTGGCGTTAGGCGAGGCGCCCGCCTGGAGAAGACGCGTCGCCGAGCCAAGATCGTTCTTAAGGACGGACATGAGCAGCTCTTGTTCCTGAGGCGCAAGGGGGGCAGGCCGGCCAACCATGCCTGCGCAGGCGGACATGAGCAGCATCGACAGGGCAACAATCAGTAAATGAATTCTGGTTTTCATTGTTTGGCTACCTTTATTGTAAATTTTCCAATGGTCTCATGTGTATAACGGACTTCAATCGCTTTCTTTCCGGCTGTCGAGAACTTGTAGCCCCCGCCATTCTATTTGAAATGGAGGTAAAGAAGGTGCTGTCTTTGCTTTGTGCTATTTATTCTCCGGCATTGCCGAAGAATGGTGGCTTGAAATTAACCACTGCGATCCGTTCCAGTGATAGGTGAAGCTGTATCGCCCGCTGACCGATGCCCCTGTTTTCGCAAGTGTGAATGTGTAAAGGCCCGCGTCAACCGCAGTGTTGCAGCCGAGCTCAATGAATCGCAAGTCAATCTTGCCGGAGGGACGGTACTCCAGAAAGTGGCGGAAGTAGTCTTCCTTTTCGCCTGGCGTGAGGCGTGGCTTGTTTGAAACAGTGGGCAATAATATCGAGCGCTCGGCGTAGTTGGCGACAACCTTGTGCGGATCGCCTGTCAGCAAGGCATTATTCCAGCGGTCAAACAGCGCAGCAATTTCTGTCTCGGTAGTTTGTTTGCAGCTAGCTGTGTAAGCGCCTTGCAAGCTGTTTCGGGCTGTCTGGTTTAATGTGCAGCCTGAAAGGGCAACAGCGATAATCAACAAAACAGGCAGTTTCAACTTCATGAGGGAAGTATGAACTTTCATTTAGACCCTTTTTCATGATTCATTTTCTAGCCAACGGTTCCGGGCTTGACCTGCCGGGCGTTTTTTGCCCGGTCATGGTCTGAGCCCTAGTTAGGTGCCGATTTAATCCTTTGAAAGTTTACTTGCCAATTCCCTTAGCAATTCTTCGTGTGAGCCATCCTCTATGTGCACAGAAACACCTGCAAAGGTATCGCAATGCAATACCACAGTGACTCCGTCAACGTCATAATCCCAGTATCTCTGATCTGGACCATCAAGTTTCTGGATTAGTCGGGCTTTGATTTTTGTTTTGAGTCGGGAGGCAAAAAGTGGAAATTGATGGTCATCGTCATCCAAATCAATCGATAATCTTCCAGAGGCATCTCTGTACTCTTTCATAATTTCTCCGCCGGATTGGTTCCCCAAGCTCTTGTCAACTCAAATGCCTCTTCTAGAGTCTTTTCTAGGTATTCCAAATCAACAGTCTTCCTAAAATGAAATTGTTTTCTTTCTCTATAAAATGTGTGTTTCTTGCCGCCTCGTCCGTGTAGGTCTGCTCCAACGGCTACGGTCTTATTACCGTTTTCCCAGTCAGGAATGGCATATATTCCGTACTCATCGCCCCACTTGTCCACGACGATCATTGATCGAATCTCTTCGTCTTTACACTCAGTAAAAACTTGGAAATTGTTCCTTTTTGCCCACGGCAGAAGAATTGGGTCAATGTCTTTGTAGGTTATTTCTTTCATTTATTTCTTCACCTAACTCGTTATTCACCAGACCCGGCCATCCACCCAAATGGAACATTTAGACTGTGATCATTAGAATTGCCGTTGTTGCTGGTGTCTGAAAAGTAATCAGCAATATATTCTGCCGATCTTTACATGTCAAAACAGAATTGGACTGATTTTAATCTTCATGGGCTGTTTGAAAGTAATCGCTACATCATGCGAACAGGCGTGGGCCTGTGCGCAGGCGTGAAACAATGTTGTGGTTTTCCGCACAGATATTGCGAAACTCTTCGGAGATGCGGCTGTCTGAACTGGCCTGTGCCCAGAAACTACAGGCGCTTTCCAGCGCCGTGTGCCATTCCGCTGGAGCACCGGGCGCAGCTGCAGGCGCAATGATCGGCTGTGAGGGGGCAACGCCGTCCACTGGTCTGTAAAACATGGGCAGCATATCGTAAGATGGAGCAAGTTTGAAAAGCTTGCTGCCATCAACCATTATCAGAGAAATATTGCCAAAGTGCTGGTCATTGTTGCCGATCAGGCTGCCAAAAACCGACAGCCACCTGAGGGCAGCAGCGTCCTGTGCAGACAGCCTGCCATCGCTTGCCATCCGGTTTGCGGCATTAATCCAGTTATCCTGAAAACCGTAAAACTCGTTATCGACCGCCCGTAATGAAATTATGGGCAGCCGCCCGGCCAGTCCGCTTCTGTCAAAACGCGCAACCTCCAGGAATATTCGGTCGCCTGCCTCAATGATGTTGGTGCGGCTGGCGGAGATGCCTGTGCCTTGAATATGCTCTGCGGCAAGATGCTCGCAGATCAACAGGTCGCCCCAGCGTCTGCCCTCTGCTGTGCTGACAGGCGGAGAAAACTTGACCAGCACATTTTGCGCTATTCCTGGCCGTTCGATAATGGTGGTGAACTTGGGCTGTTCACCGCCTGCTGAAGAACCAGCCGGCTGGCCGCTCATGGCTTCCTGGGCGAGTCGGGGATATGCGGCGCAGATTTCGTTTTCAGGGATCGGGTCGGATTGGTCACGCACCATGCGGAAATATCTCTCGATGGACTCCTGGCCGATGACCAGGTTGCCCATTGTGTCTTCCCCCCTTAGTGCGAGTGCGGTTAAGACATGATCCTCGTTCCAGTCAAGGTTGCGGGGCGGCAGCCCCAGTTCCTGGTGCAGACGGCGCACAAAAGCGCGGCCGGCAAAGCCCTCCGGGTGAAGGTCGGCAATGAACCAGGGGAGGCTGCGGAATATCTGTTCATTGTCATGACGTGGCTTCCAGAGAAAACTGTCCTGAGCAATGGCATACAATGTCCCGATCAGGTGTGCATTGCCTGCTGTGTCGATCTTGAAAAGTGGAAACTCGCCACCAAGCCCACGTATGTCACGGATTTTTGTATAACGGCGCGCGCGTGCGTTGCCAATCGGGACAACCCTGTTTCCCAGTTGAGTCATCAGGCGCGAAACGGTTGGCTGGCTGCAGTTGAAGCGCTGCCGTATTTCTGTCACGGAATATATTCCCGTGCCAAGAAATGACAGTAGCTGTTCCGGATTGCTGAGGTTTTTAGTACGCATAAGACGGCCTTTTGAATAGATACTGAATTGATACACTAAAACAATAACAGCAAAAATTCAAGATGTTATGTTTTGTGTGCGCGTTAGTAGTGAATAGATACTGAATGGATATTACCGGGTTGCTGGAAGGTTGACGCTAATCAGAAATAATGGTGTGGTGGCCCTTGATTTTCAAAGCTTCGTTATGAGCTACACCTGTTTCGCGGGCGTATTTCATCCAGTTTGAAACCGCTTTACCTACTTCATGGATTACCTTTTTGGCTGTGCCAATACCAAACCTGTTGGCAACGGCAAGCAGGTCCTCACGGGTGATCCCTTTGAATTTACCGTTCACGGACATCAGATGCTGATGTGTCCACTCACTTGCAGGGCTGTAGGCATGTGTCACGTCATAAGCCGGGGCAAGCTGCCATGATCCGGACTCTGCCATAAGGAAGGAATGGTTTTTGGTGTGATCGTCGCAGTTGGCGGCCATGACATTGAACGTCATACGGCGGAATGCTTCCTCCATTGCCTGATATCCAAGTTCCAGCTTGTTGATCACCATAAATAACTGGGCATAATCATGTGTGGCCTTCTGTTTGTAGTCGAGGTGAGTCATGGCGCAGAGGGTGGATATGTGGATTTTTCTGTTGGCTTCGCGGTCGAAGCGTTTGGTCATGAAGTGCGCCCGGCCGTTCTCTTCAACAAGCCTGCACGGTGACATGTTGATCCCTGCGGTTGTGGCCATAAGATAATAGGCCATTTCGATCCGGCCATAATCCTGTGAACTGCCCAGTGCGAGATCGGTGCCCACACCATCGAATTTCAGCAGCCAGTGCTCAAAGTCTGGCGCAACGTCAAACTGGCCGGCGCGAATTTCGTTTGTGTCAGGATTCCACGCGATTGCTGCTTTGGCGCGTGCCCCTCCAGCTGATGTTCCTACCTGGATGATCTGGTTAAGAGCCGCCTCTGCCATGGCATCAGTTTGGAAATCCCCGGATACGGATTGCCGGGCCACTTCAACAAGTTTAGACAGATCAATGGCCGTGTGGCTGGAAGACACTTTTGTTCTGGATGGTCTGAATTCCAGAGCGCCCATACTTCTTTTGCCCATATAGCCCAGGCGGTCGAGGGGTGTGATTGATTCTTTGCTGACACCTTTTTGCGCCATCCAGGCATCGATCAGATTGTTGCCAAAATCATCCGGCAACGCATCTGCCAGTAATGCCGGCAGACGTTTATAGGTAAGTTCCGGCAGGAACGGGAACACATATGGCTCAAAACTGAGCGGCATCATGATCGGCGCGAGTTCGATGCCAAGCTGCAAGAAATGCGGATAGTAAGCGAAAGCATAATAACCGCTGCCCGGGTCGAGAACGACGGCTCCTACACGCTTGCCCCATACTTCCACTTCTATTTTGCCAACTGGTGTGTAAGCGGCCATGGCTACCTCTATTCAGTATGATCCGGTAACAGCTGTTCTTGCTTGAGTTTCAGTTTGCGGGCTCTCGGCCGGAATACTTTTTGACGCGGGGATTTCTGCGGGGTCATTTGCAAAGGGTTAACCGTGACTTTTGGCGCAAGGGTCTCCAGCCATTCTGTCCGATTCAAGACCCGCAAAATTTTGATCAGGGATTTGGTCGTGGATGTTTTGCCGGATTCGATTCGTTTGATAACATTCAGCGCGACTCCGGCTTGTTTGGAAAGGGTTTGCTGATCCATATTGCGGAGGATTCTCAAATTGCGAATTTGTTGCCCCAAAAACTCTTCCCATTCTTCAGGTGTTTTGTAGTCCATCAAAATAGCCTCTATATAGTCTTATTTATCAGTTTATGCCTAGTATGGCTCATTAGTGGTCTATGCTACTTCGTTTTATATGCAAAGTCCATAAGGAATGTGGCCAGGTTATTGTAACAGTCCGCTAAAAGTCTTTTATAAGCCAACCCCGGCGATAACCCCCAAAAACAGTAATCCCCGCTGAGCTCTCAGCGGGGATTTTTATTTCCTGTTTTGCAACTATTCAGCATATCCGGGAGGGTGGGCATCTTGCCCGCCTTGCAAGCGGTTTATCGCTTGCATCATTCCCAAGCCATCAACATTCGCACATGTAACCGCTCGAAAAACAGACATGATGCCTGCTCTCCGAAAACGTGCTGAATAGTCACCCTGTTTTCAGTTAGATGGCCAGAAACCGGCAAACGCCCAGGTCTTTTTAATGGCTCTGCCGTAAACCACGGGGCCGTATTGGGGGGCGTAGGGCGGAATAGTTATCAGCTGTGCTGCATGTCATTGTCGACCAGGTCGACGATATCATGGCAGCCGGGCGACAGCTCGGTTCTGGCAATCATATCAATGATTTTTGAGAGCCCGGAGGCGTAGGCGGATTTGCCCAGCACCCTTGTTTCCATCCGGATCTCGACCTCCGGGTTTTTGATCACGATCCGGTGATATGCATGGCGGTCAAGAAATTCAGCCGGGATGCCGAGTTGCCCGCCTTGTACCTTGGGGTCCCGAATGGACTCAATATCGGCTTCCGGGATGCCCAGTGTTTTGGCCATGTAGGCGGCGGTGCCCGGTTTGGTGGCTTTGGATGACTGGTGTGATTCCGAGATGTGGATGTCCTGGCCCAGGAAATATCTTGATGCGTGCTTGACCGTTGCCATGAAGTGCAGCATCGGCATGTTGACATTGGGGCAGATAATCAGCGGAAAGGGCGGGTTTTCCGGCAGGTGGCTGCCGGCGGTGGACAGCTCGAGCATGGTGGCGCCGGTGGTTTTGCAGTGGGCGATGATTTCATCCAGCTGCCGCCCGGAACCGGCATGAACCACGATCTGCCGGCCTTCAGCCGGGCATGTCCGCTCTTCCCAGCGGATTACGCGTGAGATGGCCGGGCCATCCAGACCTTTAAGCAGCTCTTCCGCCAGCCTGCCGCTACCGGCGATCAGTATTGTAAACGGTTCCAATCCTTATCTTCCTTTCCTTGCTGGTCCGAGGTGTTATGTGCTTCGAAAATCCCTGGCACTATAGTCCCTATGCGCCATTCTGTCAAAATTACTCCCTCAGGAAGTGGCAGGTATATCCGCCCGGATTTTTGAGCAGGTAATCCTGATGATAATCCTCGGCCTGGTAGAACTTCCTGGCGGCCGTGATCTCGGTGACAAGCGCTGATTTCCATTTGCCGGAATGGTCTACGCTGCGTTTGACCCGTTCGGCGATCGTGCGCTGGGTTTCGCTGGTGTGGAAGATGGCCGAACGGTACTGGCTGCCCCGGTCGTTACCCTGGCGGTCCTTTGTGGTGGGATCATGCATGCGGAAGAACCAGTTCTGCAGCAGTTCCTCATAACTCAGCTTGTGTGGATCGAAGATGATTTCCACGCTTTCGGCGTGTCCGCTCTTGGAATCGTGGGTGTCTTCATAACGCGGGTTTTCCAGATGCCCGCCGGTGTAGCCCACCCTTGTGGAAATCACCCCGGGTATCTTGCGCAGGATGTCCTGCATGCCCCAGAAACAGCCGCCGGCCAGTATGGCTGTCTCTTGCTGCGGGGCATCGGTTGTGATGCCCTTGGCAACGAATTGCGGCACATAGCGCCCATAGCCTGCGCTCCACAATTGTTCCGCCGGGATGAAGCGCAAGGCGGCGGAATTGATGCAGTAGCGCTGTCCGGTCGGGGCGGGTCCGTCATTGAAGACATGCCCCAGGTGCGAATCAGCCTGTCTGGAGCGCACCTCGGTGCGCTGCGTGCCATGGCTGCTGTCATCCCTGGTGGCGATCTGCCTCTTTTCCAGTGGTTGCGTGAAGCTGGGCCAGCCTGTGCCGGAGTCGAACTTGTCCAGCGAACTGAACAGCGGTTCACCGGAGACAACATCCACATAGATGCCGGGGGCATGGTTATTCCAGTAGGCATTGTCAAAGGGCGGTTCTGTCCCGCATTGCTGGGTGACCCGGTATTGCTCGGGGGTAAGTTTCTGCTTCAGCAGGGAGGTATCGGGTTTTTCATAGGTTGTGCTGTTGCTCATGGCATGCTCCCTTGTCCTGCCCTCATTGCAGCCGCATGCGGCGGCGCTGTACAGTAAAAACAGCAGCCAGGCAATGATATGGGTCAACTTGAAGGTTTTCATGGTTATATCCTGGTCGGAAATGCTTCAGGTGCGCTGACAATTATGCACTGGATTTCAAAGGAATCAACCACCCCAGCAAACCGCTGTTTATAATACATTTAAGCTGCTTGACGTCTCATGGTATCAGGATTATACCTGACGGACACAAATTATCAGGAGCGAATCTCACATATGAACGGTCAAAGTTTGATCGAGTCCATTGGCTCGACACCAATAGTTGAAATCGGGGGGCTGGGCAGCCCTGCCGGCGTGCGTATTCTGGCCAAACTGGAGGGGAACAACCCCGGCGGCTCGGTCAAAGACCGCCCGGCCAGGCAGATGATTCTGGCGGCGGAAGCCAGCGGCGAACTGACCGCGGACAAGGTTATCCTGGAGCCGACCTCCGGCAATACCGGCATCGCCCTGGCCATGATCGCGGCGGCCAGAAGGTATCGCATCAAGCTGGTCATGCCGGCCTGCGT
>DAONZY010000017.1:0-42490 GCA_035407085.1 Deltaproteobacteria bacterium
AATTAACTTGGCGCTAACACCTCGCAAACTGGAAAATTACCATGGCGCTCGACAGACATACTGGAGGCAGGCGAACCGGACCTGCGCAGTTTTTGCAATGACGTCAAAAAAAGCGGTTCATGGGCGCTGATCTACAAAGGGCCAGATGGCGGCATTTACACCGAATCCGTAATCGAGCCGTACTATCGCATGCTGGAGATGATGGATGGAGTTACCACTTGCGGAGAGATTGCCCAAAAGGCAGGGATCACCTGGGACGATGCACGGGAGTTTGTGGAGTTTGCCGTAGCAGAGGGGATTGTTGTTTTGGTTTGATCGAAATGGTGAAGTCGCCTTTGAGACAGTCACGTACCCCCGGCAAAGCCAGGGGGCCTATTGCCTAACTCCCATAACGGGACCAGAAGCTGCTTTTTCTGCCATGATTCTGCTGCAGCCCCTGCATGTAAACAGAGTGGTTGTCAAAAGTCTGCCAATCTGAAACCGATCCGGCAAGCCGGTCGAGTTTTTTGAGATACCGGACTCCGTGGGGGTAGGTTTTGGTCTGCGCCCGGCGCAGGATGGAATCGAGCAGTGCCCGATAGATTAAAGATGCACAGAGCTGACGACCGCCCTTTTCCATGGCTTCGGCCAGTCGCAGCAGTCCTCCGTAGTAATCGTCATTGAGTTGATCGGCACGTTTCAGCAGATACGTTTCAGCCTCCACCAGGCGCTCGATGTCGACAAGAAAGGCAGCATCAACCAGAGATAAAACGCTCTCGCCAAGAATTGTCCCTATTTCACCTGCCAGCACGTCATCCCTCTGGTCGTGGCCGATAACATCCAGCAGACGCTCGAGTGATATGGCACGGCGACTCCTCCTGAAGATGCGCCAGGCGGCATCGTACTGTTTGTCCCGGTTGCCTGCCCGGTCATGAATCTCAAGCAACAGAGTGTCTCGTTCCTCAGCCAAGAAAGTATCCGTTTCCGCTATCTTTTCCAGCCACGACAAAGCGGTAAACCCGTCACCGCTTTCCAGATAAACCTTCGCGATATCCACACAGGCTGCGGTAGAGAGATTTCCCCACGAGGCTAATCGAGCCTGCTCGAACAGTGGTGCATCTTTGAGCTGCCGGGCAAGAGATTCAACATTATTCAACCAGTGCCGTTTCTGGTATTCATCTGATTCCTGATCGGCCTTTTTCTGAAGGCGCCCCACCATCACCCGCATAACCGGTTCTGGCAGATATTCCTTGGCACAGTCAACAATTGCATCCCGCACACCATAATCATCCGACTGAATCACCCTGAACACGAGATCTCCCAGCCACTCCTTATCAGCGCAGCGCGAGGCGTAACTTACAAACAGTTCTCTGGCGTTATAACGAAAAAGATCACCCACATTACCACTGGAATCATCGCAGTGTGCCAGTATACCCACATCAGCCTCGTAAAATGCGGCAACCAGTTCAGCGCCGGTACGCGGATCCTCCACAGCGGCCCGCAGGTCCTCCAGCAGCGCACCCAATTCCCGGGCAAACCGGGCGGATTCGCCCCAACCGATAAAGCGACGACTGCGTTTGAGTTCGGCCAGCTTGGCTTTGAATCGCTTGATATTTTCCTGAGGGGTTGCAATCATCCGCTCAACCAGATCGTCTGAGGCATCAATACTGTTTGCCAGTTCCAGCAGGGCATCGGCCAACCGCTCTTCTCCCAGTTCCAATAATCGCTGTTTCCGTTCTGAATTCAAATGCATTACCTCACTTTTCCGGTTCCCTGACCACAATAAATCATGATTGTCTATCCTTTAGCGTAGCAATCAGGTTGCGCCATTCTGTCAAAGCCGCCATTCGCGGCGATGTTCGGCCAGATATTGCTGCGCTGGCCAGAGTTCTCTGTCCGGTGGCGGTATGATACTGCGTCTGGTGAGGGTCAACAGAAAGCCGGGGACATTGGGATTGGCGCTGATCTGTCGAGAGGTAATGACATCGTAATTTTCGGATACTCCCATCATACCTTCATCAAAGGCCCAGTGGCAGATTTTGCAGAGTGCCATGCCATTTCAAAGATCGTCGTTTCTGCTTCTGCTCCAAGGAATAATGTGGGCAGCATCCACCACGGTATGTCCTTCTGCTGTTATTATCCGTACCCCGCACAGGGCGCAACGGTGATCGTACGTGCTGACAACTATCCGACGAAACCCCTGGTCACGGACAGCCGGTTGATAGTTATCTGCCTCGACAATCTCCTTAACAAGCGGCAGATGTGATTTTTCCTCCAGTAGCTGACTGTAGACAAACGCTTCCCGATTGATGACCGATTGTTCGCGCAACAGCACTGCAGCCTCTGGCGAAAAACAAGATTGTAGCAGTGCCTCTTGTAGCGCCCCCCTGCCATCTCTGCTCTGCATAATGTGAAACAGCTCTTCATCCAGCTTTGCACCCAGGGCATACTTGCGCAGGTAGGTGACGGAGGAGGTGTTGTTGATAATTGCCGGGATAATGGTCGTGCCCGGTTGCGGCACCAGTTCCCAGAACGGTTCCCGTTCGAGGCGGGAAAAGGGAAAGGCGATACTGCTGGTCTGTCCCAGCGGAATAATCCGCCACCAGTAGAGGTTGAACAGTTCGTTCAGCTCCACCAGGTCGCCGGTAACGGCGATGAAAGGTGAGGTGATAACGCCCCGCTGCACCAGGTCCAGCACCGCCAGCAGCAGGAGCGGCTTATGCGGGGCTTTGCGTTTGGTGGTGTCGGTCCAGGTTGGGCCGGGGGCACGGTTGAGGGAGACGAATTGCTTGATAGAAGTGGTGAGGTCTGTCATTAAATTCTCAATTATTGGCTCGACACTACACTACACAAATCTCTGCTTTATAAACTCCTGGGTTTCACTCCCGCTAAGCATAATTGTCGAGGCTCCTCCCCTCACAAAAAAACGTTCTTCATTCCCATCCTTAACAAATACTGCTGTTTTACCTGGCTTGCACTCAACCACCAGCACTTTCTTGTCATGATAGTCGTCAAAACGGGGCTGAATGTGCAGCGAATGCTGTGCTCCGATACGCTCCTTGATTATGTTGTCCAAGTGTAGAAGCATCTTGTCATCGTTTTCAAACTTATCAGCTTCCACTCCGACTGGATTGCCATCGTCCATGACACCAACAACAAGCGTGCCTCCATGAGAATTGAGAAACGCCGCGATTGTCTTCAGTATTCCCATTTCCATCCGGGCATCCTTTTCGCCGGTATGCAGGTTGGTGCGTAATGTCCCCTTGAACTCTATCGACGTTCCCTCACCTTGCGCCGCCAGATCGGCAATGGAGAGAACTGCATCAGTCTTTGCCGGGCCATTCTTGGCCAGAAGTTCATAGGCAGCGCCAATTACCTTGGCCATCATTTCGCGTCGCTGCTTCAAAAAATCCTTATAGTCCATCGTTTCCCATCCGTCGGGCAAAGCATGCCAGTAGCGCATCTGCGCTATCTCTTGGGGCGAGAAGCGCTGGCTCAGTTCCGGCACATACTCCATCGGCGCTTTGTCGGAGATCTTGGCATTATCGCCCCACTCGACCATGGTGAAGTTGGCGATCTGGTTGGTGTCGCGGCTGTCTATTATCCCTTTTTGCTTGAGATAAGCCTTGGGGAAAAGGTGATGCCGTTCCAGTGAAGACCGATGAGCCTGAGTGTATGGATCAAGCAGCTCTGAAACCTTGTGTTTAGAAAAAAGGACTTTGGCGTCAAGAAGATTTTGTGCCGCAAAATAGGCAAAAAGAGACGGGCTGCGTGCCGCTGCTGTAGCCAATTCGTTAGGGAGTGTGATTGACCAAAAATCGCTGGTCAACAGCGAATCACACACCTGGCGCAGTGTTTCAACATACTCATCCGCTGTCTTTACCGTCCGCAAACGGGCAAGATCGAACTCCATTTTTGATTCCGGCGAACTTGTGTAGCGCCCGGTCAGATTGACCATGTAGTACCACTGGGCGATCACACGACGTAGTTTGTATTCATCCACACCATATTCGCTCCGGCCAATCAGGTAGAAAACATAAGTATACAGCAAGTTGGTTTCAGAACTGATCATGGTATCACTGCGATACCCGGCCTGTACCAAGGTTTTAAGGAAGTCATGCCAGTTTTGAAGGTTGAGCACGCGGGCCTGGGCTTGCTTGAGAACCTCAAACTGGGCATCGCGCCGCTCAGGACTGAACTCCTCGGTTGCCAGATCTTTACCTCGCAGTATCGAATAAACGTATTGCAACCGGGCACGTCTGAAAGCTAAGCCGACAGCAACGCGCAACAATTGATCGGGCTTGGGTCGAATAAAGTGATTGAATGGCGACGGCTTGCCGACCGTCGGCACTTTAGCAGCACGGCAGAAGTCTTCCAACTCCTTACGCCCCGAATCCCAGAAAACCGACATTAGGGTAAGGATAAAGTCAGCCTGATTGAGGGTCTTACCTTCGCTGTTGATGCGGACAAAAACTTCGGAGACCTGCTCTTCAGTTACAGTGGATGCCAGTTGCAAAGCAGTAAACGGGAAGCTCATTAGTTGTTGAAGTTTAGAGATAGCCTTACGAACCACCTTGGTATCATCGCTGGTAACTTCTCGGGACGTTGCCAGATTGGAAAGGTAGTTATCGGTGAGTTCAAACATATCAGCATCCTTGGCCCAGACCGCCGAGATGTTGGGAATAAAGGTTTTGTCCTTGCGGATAGCGGCATCAGCAACCTCAAATTTCCCTTCCAACGGATTGAAGGCGATTTCGATCTGCTCGGCAGTGTAGTCCTCGCGGATCACCGGAATACCCTTGATGACTGCGAAGAGCGAGGTCAGTCGCTGTTGGCCGTCAACAAGCAGCAGGCTCGGTACGACCTGCTTCTGATCCGTGCCGATGGTCTTCACCCCTTCGAGCAGAGCATTTTCCCAGAAGAGTAAGTAACCAACCGGATAACCTCGATACATAGAGTCAAAAAGGTTACGAACCTTGGAGTTTCTCCAGACGAAAGGGCGCTGGATGTCAGGCAGTCCGATCTGGCCCAGTTCGACAAATTTAACAAGAGAATTAAGGTCATAGTTTACTTGTTTGAAAACGGTCTCACTCACGCGCTAGCCTCCTAAATTCAAATATCCAGAGCATCACCACTTCCTGAATACGATGGATACTACTCATCCTCTTTTTTGTTGTCTTCCTCAACCTTTTTGTTCTGCTGTTCTTTCAAATGCGCAATAACCGGCAAACAGACAATGCGCAATATGAGCCACCACAGATATGGTACTTCAACAATGTAAAAACCGTCATCAGAAACCAGACCATGTGCAAGTCTGTTCCTAAAATTGGAACCATGCCTTTCTATCAGTAACCCTTGCAAATCAAAAACTATGTCCTCTCCCAGAACCTCTTTCAAGGCTGGCTCATACAAAATATCATTCAAATCTCTTCCATTTTGAATTCCTTGATCATCAAGCTTAGAAACAGCAATCCCTTTATGCTCCAGAATTTCTCGAATTGAATTTTCAATCTGCGGAATCAACAAATGTACTGCTACAACAAAATCACCTTTCATCCCTTCATACAAGCCTCGTGCATAAATCTGTTCCCTATTTTCAGGAACAAAGGGACTATATTTTACAAGCGACAGAAAATCGCCAAGATTCACGTTGTGTTCTTGCAAAAGTTGTCTGCGAGCTGGCTCGATAGCTCCCTGAGTATCAATAATATGGTCAAACTGGGCCAGGGAAAACATTTCTGCACGTTTTGCTCTCTCCACCTCTTCAGGATCATTAGAATTGATGTCCGGCTGCCTTCCAATGACTTTCCCTTTCTCATTAACAATCACACCTGGAAAAAGAGACTTAAAAATATACTTTTTGAAACTATCTACAGCTTGTTTTTTTAACCGACTAACTTTGGGGGGTGAAACGAGGAGACATAATGCAAAAATTCCATCATGAAGGCTCTTTCCGGTAACTTTCGCAATTGAACTTTCGATCAATTCACTTGCGTCCTGTTGATGATGAAACTCCTGCATTTCTTCGGGAGTCCTATTTTGAACCTCAACAAGTTGAGCATGAATTTCATCGATGCGCTTTTTTTGCCCCCCAATTCTCCGGTACACTTGAATTGCCTGTTCAAGCCACTTTGCAGTAACCAGAGCGCTATCTGTCTGCGCAGCCTCTTTGACAAAAGTTTCGGCCACATTAATTTTCGCAGACTTTTCTTCATCTTGATTCTTTGCCAAAGCATCCCACTTCGACTTAATTTCCCAATAATCTCTAGCGCGACGATAATTCCCTTGGGTCTCTGACTGTTGTGCCACTTTCCTGCAAATTTCAGAATACTTCACGGGATCGCCATGACGGTGTTCAAGTAGAAGTTCCATTAATTTAGCTGATAAAAATAACGGATCATTACCATTATATTTATCAAGGACACTCTCAATATGTGAAACAACTTTATCGTATGCAACTGCCTTCTTTCCGAGAGTTGCTGATAAACGAAAGGCCCTTTCTATTCGTTCAAATCCTGTTGTCCACTCCGACGGGTCTTCAAGGGCTATTGCAGACTCTAAATATGCTTCGACAGCAATAACAGCTGCGCGAAAATCCCTCTTTGTAAGCCAAAGAACATCCCCTATCCGTGCCCTAATCTCCGGATCCTGAATATCAGGGAAAATTTCTGTCAAAGCTTGAAGATGTTCAGGTGAAAGATCAGCCACAATAGCACTCCTACCGGTCTGCATAACTAACATAGGCCCAAAAGGCTCATCCTTGTTTCCGGCATTCATGTGGAATGAGCAAATAGCCCCCAACAAGGTCCACGCTTCTTCTGCTCTTTCATTTCCTATCTCTGCTGCCTCTTTCGCTTTTGCAAAAAACCGAGAATCATAACTGTGGCACTCTTTTTTCTCTGACTCATCTATGACCGAGCACCACTTAATTTCGTCGAAATCAGATTTAGTTATGGCAATATTTCTTAATGACATATTCACAGTCCTTTTAACTGGGTAATTCATATTAAACATGTACATTGGAAGAAAATCCCTGATTTTTCAGCCACCCCTTCGATTATCCTCAAACATCTCCACAGGCATCGAATACCTTAACCGCCACACAACCTTAATCGGTCGCTCGCTCTCATAGCTCACCATATCCACCGGCCCCAGATAGGTAAAGGGCACCGTAACATTGTTGCGCTTCTTCTGGTCACGGGCAAAAACCAGGATCGTATAGCCTCGCTCCTGATGGTTAATCAGGTTCTGCCCGTCAATGTGATGCTGGGCCGTATTCGCTTGTGACTCCCAATGCATGAGATCCCTGCTGATGGGGTAATCGGCATACATGGTGCTGGGTGAGAATTCTTTTTCTGTCTTTTGAAAGGTAACCAGCAGCACATAGGTCTTTACATCAGCAAAGTGAAAAGAGCCCACACCGGTCTGGCCTGCTGTCTCAAGATTCGCCCGGCCAAAGACCGCCTGAATCTCCTTGCCGCCGTAATGGGCATGCAGCTCCAACGGACAGGCAAAAGGTAGCTGCGGTATCAGACCATTGACCTCGGTGGTATCCTGCGACCAGGCAAATATTTCGTCCAGGTCGGCCAGGATCGACGGATTGCGTGCCAGACGGCGGAAGGCATCATCCAGAGAAGTGAAATCCAGATTGCTCCCTTTGTCACCCCATAGTCTGTAGTAGACCGACATGACAGCATCCCCTGCCACCGCCAGCGCCTCGTCAATTTTTCCCTGGGCAACCCTGGTAAGAACCTGACGCAACAGGGCAACTTCTCGCGGACCATTGATAAATGTAGCACGCAGCAGGGTCTTCTTCAGCCTTACCAGATCAGGGTCGATGGGGATTGGCGCCAACTGGGCCTTGGCTTTCCACTCTGACCATGACTCCTTGGCCAGCAGCACTTCCGGCTCGTAATCGTGATAGCGGATAAAATTGCCAAAGGTCAGCTCCAGGCCGCTTTCGTGGGTAAAGGTCTGTAACCTGTCCGGCACTTGCACAGCCAGGCGGCCCAGATTCTCCCTGATGTTCTCAAGCACGTACTGCCGGGAAAGGCGATCTAGCTGAATGGAGCAACCGGCCGGGAGGTGGGGGAAATCCTGTTCGACCTCCTTGTCGATTGAAAAGCGATGCCTTGGGAGGAGCGCTTTCAGTTTGGTATCCACCCGGTAGCGGCGGTGGGTTTGGCCGACAAAGTCCAGTACAGTCAGGCAATCCTTGCCTGGTGCATGGCGCAGGCCGCGCCCGAGCTGCTGCAGAAAGACAGTCAGACTCTCCGTGGGACGCAGGAACAGGACTGTATTTATCTCTGGGACGTCCACACCTTCACTCAGCTTGTCCACGGTAAAGAGAAAGGTAATCCGGCCGTTTTTCAGGTCAGCCAGCAACTTCTGGCAACGATCATCATCTACCCCGGAAACAAAGGCAGCTGCTGGGATTCCCATATTGGCGAAAGAATTTGCCATAAACTCGGCATGCTTGATGGAAACACAGAAACCGATCCCTTTGATGGCAGTAAGATCGGGCTCGTAGCGATTGAGCGCTTCCATAATGGCAGCGACGCGCCGTTTGGCGCTGACGTTATCCAGCACATAGACGTTTTCCAGAGCTGATGCATCATACTTGCCGTTGCGCCAGAACTGTTCACCATTGATTGCAACCGGGTCGGCAACACCAAAATAATGGAAGGGGCAGAGAAGCTTTTCCTCCAGAGCTTCCGGGAGTCGAATCTCAGCGGCAAAGCGGTTGCCAAAATCGGCGGCCACATTATCACCATCCATCCGCTCCGGGGTGGCGGTCAGGCCCAGCAGTATCTGGGGCGTAAAGTGGTCGAAGATCGGCCGATAGCTGGAAGCTGTGCCGTGGTGTGCTTCGTCAACTATGATGAAATCGTAGAAGTCGCTTCCCACCTGTTCCCAAAGGCGACGACTTGTGAGCATACCAACGGAACAGAAGAGGTGCTCCATACGATTGGCCTGAAACTGTCCCACCAGCAGTTCACCGAAGTTCTGGTCACGAAGTACATTGGCAAATGTGGTTTGTGCTTGCTGGAGAATTTCTTGACGATGGGCAACAAAGAGAAGCTTGGCCTGCTTCTGTTTCTGCTCGAAGAAGCGTTTAAAGTCGAAGGCGGCCACCACCGTTTTACCGGTGCCGGTAGCGGCAATAACAAGGTTGCGCCAGCGGTCATGACTATTTCGTTCCCGATCAAGTGCTTCAAGGATTCTTTCCTGAAACGGATGAGGTCGAAGATCAAAGAATACGGCCGTTCCGTTTGACCGTGGATTGCGGGCGCGATCAATGGCAGTGCGGAACAGGGTTGGATTCTCTGCGTCAAAGTGGATAAATTCGCGACTGTTCCAGTACGTTTCAAATTCGACTGAGAACTTTTCAAGGATATGCCCCATATCCTGCGCAGTAACCTTGAGGTTCCATTCCAGCCCACTGGTGATGGCGGCATGGGACATGTTGGCCGAGCCGATGTAAGCGGTGGAAAATCCACTGTTACGTTTGAAGTGATACGCCTTGGCATGGAGCCTGGTTCTCTCGGTATCGTAGGAGACCCGAACCTCGACGTTCGGTAACTTCGCCAACCATTCCACCGCCGGGGCATCTGAGGCTCCCATGTAAGAGGTGGTAATCAGCCGAACAGGTATATCTCGATCACGCAGTTCCTCAAAGGCTGGCATCAGTAGACGCAGGCCAGACCATTTGATGAATGACACCAAAATGTCAACACCATCGGCAGAACGCATCTCTTCCAGCAATTCATGTCCTAATTGTGGTTCCTGGGGTGATCCGGTAAAGAGACTGCTTTCTGTTAGTGAAGTGTGTGGTCGGGATATGCCTGACTTGCCGTAATGAGGTGGGGTAATTTCGAGAAGGAGCGGTTTTGGGTTCTGAATCAGCCGGTGTTTTTCAAGGTGCCCTCTGCCCGGTTCGTTGGCGACCTGTCCAAGCAGGTGATTACAAAGGGCAAGACGCCTTTCCGGGTCTGACTCTTCCCGGAGAGCCTGCTCCAGCACCTTGGCCACAAAGGATGCATATTTGGCTGGCTGCTCTTCCGGGTCGATCTTGCCCAAGACGGTCCGCAGCTCCGGGTGCAAAGCAATGGCATCGCGGAGATATTCATCGATTAGTGCTTCGTATATGCCGGGAGCTAAACGCATCGAACCTCGAAACAATCGAAAATTTGCTTGCAACGTCCCAGGAAAAATCAGGGACATTTCCCGAATTCCCTTCTGATGTCATAACCCTCAAATTTACCGGAGTAATGTCCACCGAAACAACATCAGTTATTCTCATATCGGTCAAGCAGATTCAGCGCATAGGCATAGTCAGTTATCACCCGCAGCACATCCCTGCCGGTGTCGTTGACCAGTTCCTGATTGGTCAGGGTTCGGGCCAGCAGCGCTACCGTCTGCTGCATCATCTGCAGTTTGGCGCTCTCTTCCCGCAAGCGCTGTTCGTTGATGGTGTATCCCTTGATAATATGGTCGCGCAGTACCTGCGTTGCCCAGATACGGAATCTGGTAGCCTTTGCTGAATTGACACGGTAACCAACAGAAATGATCATATCCAGATTGTATAAGATCTGGCTTCGTTTGACCTTCCGCCCACCTTCAATCTGGCAAAAAACCGGGACATTTTCAGGAGTTCCAAAGAGCGCCACGTTTGAAAAATCAGTACATTCCAGAAGATGTCCTGATTTTCCTCGAGGCGTTTATATGTGCTTCTACCATGAGCGTTTTTACAATCGAACTATTCCGAATCGTGGTGTTGTTTGATCAGTTTTCGGTCCCTTGTCAATTCAGCTCTCAACTCATCCTCAGTTGGCAAATACAGTTTGTAGCGGGAAGCAAATATCTGTTTATCGCCTTCCGGCAAAGTATAGCGCACCACAGCGTCACTTTTGGTTTCGCAGAGCAAAATGCCGATTGGTGGGTTATCTCCCTCGTTCATCATCTCGCGAGTATAGTAATTGACGTACATCTGCATCTGCCCCATGTCCTGGTGGGACAGCTTGCCGATCTTCAGGTCGATGAGCACAAAACATTTCAGGATGTAGTTGTAGAACACCAGGTCGATGAAGAAATGATCGCCATCCAGGGTGATCCGTTTTTGGCGGGCAACAAAGGAAAAACCCTTGCCCAGTTCCAGGAGGAATTTCTGCAGATGTTCGAGCAGGGCCGTTTCCAGCTCTTTTTCGTAGAGCAGTTCCGATTGGGGTATACCGAGAAATTCCAGCACATAGGGATCTTTCACCATGTCGACAGGTTCACGCATAACCTGTCCCTCTCGGGCCAGTGCCATGACGCCATCCTTGTCGAGGGAAAGCGCCAGTCGTTCGAAGAGCATGGAATTCATCTGTCGATCCAGTTCACGGGTTGACCAATTGCAGTTGGCGCTTTCTATTTCGTAGAAAGAACGCTTTTGCGGCTCCTCAATTTTCAGTAACTGGCGGTAGTGGGTCCAGGATAATTCAGCACGCAGTGCGTGCTGAATTGGAAAATTGAGATAAAAGCGGCGCATTGCCAAGAGATTGCTGGCTGTGAATCCTTTGCCGTGCGTGGCGGTCAGCTCCTTGGCCAGATTCTCAATCAACGCTTTGCCGTATTCCGCCCGCTGTTCGCCCTGCTGTTCGTCTTCGACAATCTCCCGCCCGATTTCCCAGTAGGCGCGAACCATTTCATGATCTACAACCGACTGGATCCGTTTGCGGGCGGTTTCGATTATGCCGGCGATGCGCCCGGCCAGTTCGGCTACTGGTGCTGTCTGAACGGTGATTAACATATGTGATTTGCTCATGTGACAAACCTCTATGTAGACGATTTTCTCCCGCCTCGCTTCGCCGCCTTATCTACCAGTCCCAACGGAACGGTCAACTGCCAATAACTATCGTAAAGGAATGCCACTCACTCGGCTTCGGTCTTTAAAGCGGTTTTACAGTAGGCGATCAACAGTCCAATCAAAATTCTGATGAAAAAATCAAAAACATTTCCCGGAATTCTAAAGAGCGCAATACGTTAATAATCCTCTTGTCATCTGCTGATTCCCTTTTCAACCGGTTACTTTTTGTAACCGACTCACTGCCTTGTCCGAACCAAACTCCCCGCTATTTGCCATGCCGCCATTCAAAGCTGACCGCCTTGCAGCCGGGCAGTTTATGGCGGAAGCTGTTCAGCCCGGCTTCGGTGATGGCGGTGCCGCTGCAGGTCAGCCACTTGAGGCCTTTCAGCCGGGCCAGATTATCCAGCCCGCGGTCGCTGATGGCGGTATGGTAGATGTACAGCCGCTTCAGGCCGGTCAACCCCTGCAGGCGCGCCAGCCCGGCATCGCTGACCGTGGTGTTGGACAGGTACAGTTCCTCCAGCCCGGTGAGATGCCCCAGATGCTTCAGGGCGCCGTCGTCCACGTCGTACATGAACAGGGCCTGCAGGTCGTCCGGCTGCAGACTGTCCAGAAACGCCGGGTCGCCGGTGGCGCTGCCGTGCACATCCAGCCGGATGGCCTTATCCAGAAAGACTTCCCGGTTGCCGCAGGCCCGCCCCAGCCGTTTCCAGTCGCGATAATCCACCGATCCCCGGTTGCGCTCAAACAGCATGCCGCAGGAGATGTCACCAGGAAAATGGATGATGCGGGTCTCGGCGAATTTGAGTTCGTCCTGGGTGTCCTCCTCGCCATGCAGGGCGGCCAGTCGCCGCCTGATCTTGGCGATATCCAGATCAACGGTGGCGGCCATCTCTGACATCAGGTCGATGCCGTCCTTGCAGGCCTCGTCAACCCGCACCTTGAAGCCGTAAATATCCGTGGTCTTGAGTTCATCCATCTGTCTGATGACGGCATGGATCTCCTGCTGCACCCGGTCGATCATGCGGATCACACGTACCAGTTCGGCCGCCACATCCTCGCCGCTGACCGCCTCCGGCCCGCGTTCCCAGTCGGACAGCAGCTCCTCCAGCGTACGGCGGTCACCGGACTGATAGGCCTGGTTAGCAATCGACATCAGTTCCTGGCGGCGCTGGCGGTCTTCATCACTGACAGCCAGGTCAGGGTGCACCGCCTTGGCAACTTCGCGGTAGAGCCCTTTGAGAGTGCCGCGCCTGGTCTGGACGGCGGCATCCTCATCATCATCCAGCAGGTCGGTCTTGTGGTCAAAGTGCCGGTCCTGCTCCTCACGGGCGGCGCTGGTTGCCTCCCGCTCGATCTCATCCTTGCCCAGCAGGCCGTTGAGCTGCCACTCCAGGTCCTCCAGTTCGCTGATGCGGTTGCCAAGCACCTGTTGGTAGCGCGCCTCGAATTCGCGGATCTCACTGCGCAGGTTATTGAAGGCCTGCTTCCAAAGTCCCAGTTCCTCGCGGCATTGGGCCAGTTTCTCGCGCTTCAGGTCCAGTTCGACCTCTTCCGGCGTTTTCAGACGGTTGCGATAGGGTGTCATAGGTGGGTTTCCACGGACAGATGCATTTCGCGGGACTCCCTGGCCAGCGGCAGGGTGATCCGGCGTTTTTCAGCGAGTGACAGGCGGTAGATGGATTCAAAGTTGGCAATCAGTTCGCCAACCTCACGGCCGGAGGTGATCAGGATATAGTCAACCACATCTTCCGGTACACGCACCTGACGGTCATCGGCCACCTTTTTCAGGATCATGCGGCGGGAATGGTCATCGGATACATCCACCCGCGCCACCAGTCCCCACAGCAGACGTGAGACCAGGTGATCGTCGATATGCGGCAATTCCCGCGGCGGATACAGACCGGTCATCACCACCGGGTGGCCGGCGATGTAGAAGTCATTGAAAAGCTGCCAGAGGGCGTTGCGGCAGCCGGCATCGTCCGGCAGCAAGTGCAGGTCATCCACCAGCAGCGCCGGGGCGCCGGCAGAGGAGGATATCAGCTGCTCCGCAGAGGACAATTCACGGCAGGACAGACAGGGCGCCGCCTGGCCGGCACAAGCAGCAATGGCATGGCTGACCGCTTTCAGCAGGTGGGTCTTGCCCGATCCCGACGGACCGTGCAGGTACAGCAGCTTGTCCGCCTCGGAGCTGCTGATGACCTTTCTGGCAAAATCCAGGGCGGCAGCATTGCCGTCACAGGAGACGAAACTGTCGAAGGTGCAGGCCGGTGTAACCGGAAAGTCGAAGATCTGCTGCATGGTCAGAACAGCCTGGCCTGGGCTGCATCCGGGGCGATGCGCCCGAAATGCTGATAGGCGGCAATGGTGGCGACCCGGCCGCGGGGGGTGCGGTTGAGGAAACCATTCTGGATCAGGTAGGGTTCGTAGACATCCTCGATGGTGTCGCTTTCCTCGCTGATGGCAGCGGCAATGGTATCCAGGCCGACCGGGCCGCCGCCGAATTTGTCAATGATGGTCAAAAGAATCATGCGATCCATGCAGTCAAAACCCTTTTCATCGATCTCCAGCAGCTTGAGGGTGTCCTGCACCACCTGACGGGTAATCACCCCTCCGGCCCGGACCTGGGCAAAGTCGCGCACCCTGCGCAGCAGACGGTTGGCGATACGCGGCGTTCCACGGCTGCGGCGGGCCAGTTCCAGCGCACCTTCCGACGCGATTTCCATTCCCAGGATCCTGGAAGAGCGGGTGATGATGGTGGCCAGTTCATTGTCGGTGTAGAATTCCAGGCGCGAGATTACGCCGAAACGGTCGCGCAGGGGGGAGGACAGCAGACCGGCGCGGGTGGTGGCGCCCACCAGGGTAAATCTGGGCAGATCCAGCTTGATGGAACGGGCGCTGGGCCCCTGACCGATGATGATGTCCAGCTGGAAGTCCTCCATGGCCGGATAGAGGATCTCCTCCACCACATGGGATAGCCGGTGGATCTCGTCGATGAAGAGCACATCGTGCGGTTCCAGATTGGTTAGGATGGCGGCCAGATCGCCGGGGCGCTCTATCACCGGGCCGGAGGTGGATTTGATGTTGACCCCCATCTCACAGGCGATGATGTTGGCCAGAGTGGTTTTGCCCAGACCGGGCGGACCGTAGAGCAGCACATGATCCAGCGCCTCGCCGCGCCCCCGGGCCGCCTCGATGAACAGCCTCAAGTTGCCCTTGATCTTCTCCTGGCCGATATAATCGTCCAGCGCGCGGGGACGCAGGGTGGCATCGTACTGCAGGTCATCTTCGTTGATTTCTGGTGTTATGGCGCGGGGTTGCATCGTGACTCCGTAGGCTGAGGGAAATGACAGGAATATGACCTAATTCCGGGCAATTGTCAAAGGCGGAAGCGGGACGTCCCTAACCCTGCGGGACGGCAAGGAGATTGCGTTCTCCGCAATCGCTGTGCTATGCTGTCCGCCATATGGGAACAAAAAACATACACATCCGACACATCGCAGCACTGCTGATCCTGCCACTGATGGCTGCCTGTTCGACGCAGCGGGAAGCAACCCGTCCGGACAGCCGCATCGGTCATTTCAAATCCTCACCGGCCACCCAGAAACCTTACACCGTCAGGGGCAAACGCTACGAACCACTGGCGAGCCACGAAGGCTTCGAACAGGAAGGGCTGGCCAGCAGCTATGGCCGGGGATTCCATGGTCGCAAGACCAGCAACGGCGAGCGGTTCGATATGCGCGCCATGACTGCGGCCCACAAGACCCTGCCGATGGGTGTCTACGTAAAGGTGCAACACAAACGCAATCGGCGCGAGGTGGTGGTACGCATCAACGACCGCGGCCCGTTTGTACAGGGACGCATCATCGACCTGTCAACCGCGGCAGCGGAAAAACTGGATATGATCCGTGAGGGGCTGGCCCCGGTCAAGGTAACTGCCCTGGGATACCGCTACCAGGACAGCACCGGAAGAACCGGCTATACAAAACCGGAGAGCTATGACAAGGGCAACTTTACCTTGCAGGTGGGTGCATTCACCATCAGGGAAAATGCATACCGCTACGCCGACCAGCTGCGCCGCAAATATGGACATGCCGATGTTCAGGAGGCGGTTGTCAGGGGAGAAAAGTTCTATCGGGTAAGAATGGGCAGGTACACGTCCCTGAAGGAAACCCAGGCGCGACAGGATTACTACCAGCAAAACGGCTTTCAGGGCTGCTTCGCCGTGGCGGTTGACCGCTGAACGGCAAAATACTCTCGTCAGCCGGCGTTTTCAGACGATCAGGACAGCCCCAGACCGGCGGTTGCCTCCATGGCCCGGTCGAAACCGGTATTGAAGGCCTTGCGGTTCAGTTCGGCAAAGGCGACCGGCACACTGGACATGACAGCCTGTTCAGCATTTTTTCGGGATACGATGCCGGTCAGGGCCACCATCGCCCCCAGAGCAACGATATTGGCAACGATCTCACGTCCCAGGTCCAGCTTGGCGGTCTGCATGATCGGCATCGACACCGTTCTGAATCCCCCTTCCGGGATATTTTTGACCAGCTCCGAATCCACCAGCAGCATGCCACCCTGCTTCAGATCATGGAAGTACTTGTCACAGGCCTGTTGGGTCATGGCCAGCAGGGCATCACACCTGGTGACCTTGGGATAGTCGATCGGCTCGTCGGAGATGATCACCTCTGACTTGGAAGCACCTCCACGCGCCTCCGGGCCATAACTCTGCGACTGCACAGCCTGCTTTCCCTCAAAGATCGAGGCTGTCTTGGCCATGATAATGCCGGCGGTGATCAATCCCTGCCCGCCTGACCCGGTAAATCTCAGTTCATATCTGGACATGTCCGCTCCTGCTATGCTTGTCTGCCGGCCACTGCCCGGTCAATCACCCTGTCGTACTCATCCACGTATTCAGGTCGCTGCTCACGATGAAGGATGCCGGTCAGGATTTTCCCATCCAGCTGTTCCGGGGACATCTGCCCGGCCGCCTTGACCGGTACCGCCAGTTCCTTGAGCTGTTTCATCATTTCCACAACCGATTTGTACCGGTTACGCCGCCCATAGTTGGTCGGACAGTTGTCCAGTATCTCCACCACAGAGAAACCCTTGTGCTGGATCGCCTCGACTATCAGGCTGTCGATCTGGGCGGCATGGAAGGCGGTGCCCCGCGCCACGAAGGTGGCGCCGGCCCCGATGGCCAAACGGGCCGTGTCAAAACTGGGATCCGGGTTGCCGTAAGGGGTGGTGGAAGCCTTCTTGCCAAGTGGCGTGGTGGGGGAAAACTGGCCGCCGGTCATACCGTAGATGTAGTTGTTCATGATGATATAGGTGATGTCGATATTCCGGCGGCAGGCATGGATGAAATGGTTACCGCCAATGGCCATGCCGTCGCCGTCCCCCCCGATTACGATCACGTTCATCTCCGGCCTGGACATCTTGATGCCGGTGGCAAAGGCCGCCGCGCGGCCGTGGGCGGTATGCAGGGTACAGCAGTCGATATAACCGGGTAGTCTGGACGCACAGCCGATGCCGGAGATCAATGCGGTATTGTTCTTGTCCAGCTGCAGGGCAGACATGGCACGGATCAGGCCCTTCATGACGATACCGTGTCCGCAGCCGGGACACCAGAGGTGCGGCAGCTTGCCGGGCCGGAGGTAGTTTTCGTAGTCAAATGCCATGCTGGTTTACCTCATTGATCTTGACGAGGATCTGATCTGGATTGATCGGTTCGCCTTCAACGCGGAAGATGCCATGCACCGGAGCCTGTCCCTCTGCACAGCGCTGCACCTCAAGGGCACACATGCCCAGATTCATCTCCGGTACGATCAGGGCCTTTGCCTTGCGGGCCAACGCCCTGATCTGGCTGTCAGGAAAGGGCCAGAAGGTGCGGATACGGAACATGCCGACCCTGATGCCGTTTTTACGGGCCACATTGACCGCGTAGCGGGCCGACCGGGAGGTGGAGCCAAAGGCCACCACAACCAGTTCGGCATCCTCCAGGCAGTACTCCTCAAAACAGATGATATCATCCTGGCTGGCGCTGACCTTGCGCAGCAGCCGTTCCTCCTCGGCCTGCACAAGCTCAGGTTTGGTGGTGGGAAAACCGTCCTGCATCTTGTTCAGACCGGTCACATGGTAGCGGTAACCGGAACCGAAGGCGGCCAGGGGCGGCACATCACCGAATGCGGTATCGTAAGGTTTGTACTGCTCAGGCGGCACGCAGGGAGCGTCACGGTCAATCACCTGCAGCTCACCCGGTTCCGGAAAGACAATTCGTTCGCGCATATGGGCAACGATTTCGTCCGGCATGACCGTCACCAGGGTGCGGTACTTCTCTGCCAGATTCATGGCCCGAACCGTGTCTTCAAAATATTCCTGCACAGAAGCCGGCACCAGACAGATGGCCGGATGATCACCATGGGTGCCCCAGCGGGCGGCCATCAGATCCGCCTGGCTCGGACCGGTCGGCATGCCGGTGGACGGACCGCCGCGCATGACATTGATCACCACGCAGGGAATCTCTGCCATACAGGCGTAACCGATCAGCTCCTGTTTGAGGGAAAAACCGGGACCTGATGTGGCCGTAAGCACCTTGGCGCCGGTTAGCGAGGCGCCCAGACAGGCCGCCAGCGCACCGATCTCATCCTCCATCTGCATGAACTTGCCTCCCTGGCGGGGCAGTTCGGCAGCCAGCACTTCGGCCACTTCAGTGGAGGGGGTAATCGGGTATCCGGCAAAAAAGGTGCATCCGGCATACAGCGCTCCATATGCAGCAGCCTCATTACCCTGTATAAATGCAACTTTATTCGACAAGTGTATGCTCCCGTCAAACCTGTTCAGTAATCACCTTGATTGCAAAATCGGGGCAGCGCAGTTCACACTGCATACATCCGATGCAGGCCTCCGGGTTCCTGACCGAAGCCACGACCCCTTTCATTTCAAGTACCTGCGTGGGACAGAATTCAATGCAGATATGGCAGCCCTTGCAGTACTTTTCGTTGATTTCAATTCTGGGCGTCACCTTTTTCATGCATTCTGCTCCGTTCGGGATAAAAACACGTTCTATAATCACCTGGCACAAAACAGCAAAAGAAGGGAAAAACCCTTCTTTTGCGTCTGTGCGGACAACAACCACAAAAGCATCTGTAAGTCAGCCCGTGAACCAGAAAAACTAGAGGCTGTCTACCAGTGCCTTGACATGGGAAACCGACTCATTCATCAGGGCCTGTTCTTCAGCATTCAGGTTGATCTCGATCACCTGCTCGATACCATTGGCACCGAGGATGCAGGGCACACCGACATAATAGCCGTTAACGCCGTACTCGCCTTCCAGCAGGGCACAAACCGGAAGAACACGACGCTGATCGCGCAGGATCGCCTCAGCCATTGAAACAGCGCAGGAAGCCGGAGAGAAGAAAGCCGAACCGGTCTTGAGCAGACCGACCACCTCACCACCGGCATTGGCGGTGCGCTTGACCATGGCATCCATAACCTCTTTGGCCTTTTCGGCACTCTTGTACTTCTTCTCCAACAGTTCCATGACCGGAATACCGAACACATTTGCATAGCGCACCAGCGGCACCATATCGTCGCCATGTCCGCCCAGCACCATGGCATTAACATCCTTGACCGAAACACCCAGTTCCCAAGCGATAAATGCGGCAAAGCGCGCCGAATCGAGCACTCCGGCCATGCCCATGACCCTGTTCTTGGGGAAACCGGTAATGCGCTGGCAAAGTGTAACCATGGCGTCCAGCGGATTGGAGATAACAATCACAAAAGCGTTGGGGGCATGCTGTTTAATCCCTTCGGCCACACTCTGCATGATCTTGGAGTTGGTTGCGATCAGATCATCACGGCTCATACCCGGTTTACGAGGCAGTCCGGCTGTTACGACAATCAGGTCGGCACCGGCGATCTCCTCATAGGAGTTGGCGCCCTTGAGACAGATATCGAATCCGTCCACCGGCGCGGCCTCGGAAATATCCAGGGTCTTGCCCTGGGGCATGCCCTCGACCACGTCAAACAGGATTACGTCACCCAGTTCACGCGTGGCGCAGAGCTGCGCCAGAACGCCGCCAATCTGTCCGCCACCAATCAGTGCAATCTTTTTACGTGCCATAGCGTCTCTCCTCAACAAATAAAATAGTAATGCAGGATGAAATGATTCCGGAAGAATTCAGACCGTCGTCTGCCGGTACAAGGCAGCAAAACTAGATGTTTTCAATCAGCGCATCGGCAAATTGGGAGCATTTCAGCAAGGTCGCCCCCTGCATAAGCCGTTCAAAATCGTAAGTCACCCGCTGCTGGGCAATGGTTCTATCGATGGAGGCGACAATCATGTCCGCCGCTTCCTGCCAGCCCATGTGCTCCAGCATCATCACGCCGGAAAGAATCACCGAGCCAGGATTGACCTTGTCCAGATTGGCATACTTGGGAGCTGTGCCATGGGTGGCCTCGAAGATCGCATGACCGGTGAGATAGTTGATATTGGCACCGGGTGCGATACCGATACCGCCGACCTGGGCGGCCAGGGCATCGGAGAGGAAGTCCCCTTCCAGGTTCATGGTGGCAATCACATCAAACTCGCTGGCGCGGGTCAGCACCTGCTGCAGCGCGATATCCGCGATGCAGTCCTTGATCATCAACATCTTCTTCCAAAGGCCATTGCCATGGGTAGACATCAGGTTCAGAGCCGACCGGATCTCGGACTTGACAACAGCTTGTTGTGATTCAGTCATCATGGCAAAGCCCGGTTCGATCATCATGGCGTTATCTTCAAGCGTCAGTCCGGGTGTGCGATCCTGATTATCAATGATCCAGCTCTCACGCTCGGTCACTACACTATCGCGGAACTCACCGGTCGCCACGTCATAGCCCCACTCCTTGAAGGCGCCTTCGGTGAATTTCATGATATTGCCCTTGTGAACCAGGGTCACCGAACGGCGGCCATGCCTCAAAGCATAGCTGATAGCAGCGCGTACAAGACGCTGCGAGCCTTCGCGCGAGATCGGCTTGACACCGAGAGACACCGTATCCGGAAAACGGATCCTGGTAACCTTCATCTCGCCCAGCAAGAACTGCTTGAACTTCTCACATTCGGGTGTGCCATGCATCCATTCGATACCGGCATAGATGTCTTCGGTGTTTTCCCGAAAAATGACCATATCCACATCTTGAGGCCGTTTTACCGGCGAAGGCACACCTTGAAAATAGCGTACCGGTCGCAGACAGACATACAGGTCAAGCAACTGGCGCAAGGCGACATTCAGGGAACGGATGCCTCCGCCAATCGGTGTAGTCAGTGGTCCCTTGATGCCGACCAGAAACTCGCGATAGGCCTGTACCGTCTCTTCCGGCAGCCAGGCCTGATCACCCATTTTATTACGGAACAGGTTGAAGGCCTTTTCACCGGCATAGACCTCCATCCAGCTGATTCTTCTCCGGCCGGCATAGGCCTTGGCAACGGCAGCATCAAACACGCGAACCGAAGCCGTCCAGATATCAGGGCCGGTGCCGTCGCCTTCTATATAGGGAATAATGGGATTTTCGGGAACTCGCAGTTGACCGTCGGAGCCCATCGTTATCCTGTCACCGGTCGGGACTGTCACATAACTGTATGACATTCTGGCTCCTTTCATTGCAGTAGAACCGCTGTACAAACGGTTTGCAGCGAAGACCCGCCAACAGCATGCGGGCCTGATTGCAGGGAAAATACACTATGCAAAAGCAGGGGGGGTGTCAAGCAAAACATTAAAAAGCGGATGTTCTGCAATGCAAGCAAAACGCTATCACCAGCACTATTTCATGCCGGAAAAACGCCGGGCCTCATTGGCCTCACCGCGGGAGAAATTGCGCGGTATGGTCAACACCTGACCAGGCCACAGTCGTTTGGGGTCACGGATCTGATCACGGTTGGCCCGGTAGATCAGTGGCCAGAGCGAGGCATTGTTGTATATCTCGCTTCTGGCTGCGATCTGTGGCAGGGTCTCACCACGCTTGACCGTATAGGCGGTCGGCTTGGCGCTAATGGTGTCGCGCTGGCGGACAGACCTGGATGTCGCCTTGGGTTCCTCACCGGACTGGTTATGCCCCTGCTGCCGGAGACGTTCTTCGGCTTCGGCCGCCTCTCTGATCAGTTGTTCCTCACGGACCCGCCGGGCCCGTTCGGCAGCGGCGCGCTGCCTTTCCTCCAGCTGCAGCTGACGGTGGCGCTGGACATCGGATTTGAGTAGTGACGTCTTCTGAATGGTCAACTGATAAAAGCTGTCGGCCTTCTCCTCATCCTCCTGGTCCTTCAGCACCTTTTCTCCCTGGCGGAAGGTATCCCGGGCACTCTGCAGCTCGCGGGGAAAGAGTTTTTCCGCCCCCAAGCGCTCAAGCTCGCCAAGCTGAACCTGCGCACGCTGCCGCCACAACGGCGCAGGCGCCGAGCAAGCCGAGGCCAGCAGGCAGGTAAACAGCAGTATGGCAAGACAGGTGTGACGCATCGGCGTGGCGCTATCGCTGCTTTTCTGCCAGACGGATACCAAGTTCGCGCAACTGTTTGGTATCAACGCCGGAGGGAGCATCAGACATCATGCAGGTACCCCTTTGGGTTTTAGGGAAGGCAATCACGTCACGGATCGAATCACTGCCGGTCAGCAGCATGATCAGACGGTCGAGGCCAAAGGCAATGCCGCCATGGGGCGGTGTACCAAATTCAAGTGCGTCCAGCAGGAAGCCGAACTTGGCGCGGGCATCCTCTTCGGACAGACCCAACAGTCTGAACATCTGCGACTGCACCTGTTCCTGGTGGATCCTGATCGAACCACCGCCGATCTCGTTACCGTTGAGTACAAGGTCATAGGCCTTGGCACGGCAACGGCCCGGATCGGACTCCAGGTATTGCACATCTTCATCCATTGGTGCGGTGAAGGGATGATGCACGGCACACCAGCGTTTTTCCTCTTCATCCCATTCCAGCAGCGGGAATTCGGTAACCCATACAAAACGGTAATCATCCTTGCTGGTCAGGTCAAGCAGGCTAGCCAGCTGGTTGCGCAGTTTGCCCAGCGCATCGTTAACAACCTTGGGTTTATCGGCCACGAAACAGAGCAGGTCCCCCTCTTGCGCCCCAAAGGCTTGGTTGAGAGCGGCAATTTCTTCCGGACTGAAGAACTTGGCAATCGGAGAGTGCCATTCGCCGTTTTCGATCTTGACATAGGCCAGCCCCTTGGCACCGTAGATCTTGACGAACTCGGTCAGATCGTCGATCTCCTTGCGGGAGAAACGGGCGCACCCCTTGGCATTGATCCCCTTGATTATGCCCCCTTTGGCAGCCACGTCGGCAAAAACCTTGAAGCCGGAACCTTTTACAATATCGGTCAGGTCGCACAGTTCCATGCCAAAGCGCATGTCCGGATTATCCACGCCAAAACGTCGAATCGCCTCGGCATAGGTGATGCGCTCGATTGGCAGTGTCACATCGACACCTTTGGCAGAGCTGAAAACACGCGCCATCAGCCCCTCCATCACCGTGATGATATCTTCCCGGTCGATAAAGGACATCTCGCAGTCGATCTGGGTGAACTCCGGCTGACGATCAGCGCGCAGGTCCTCGTCACGGAAGCAGCGTACGATCTGAAAATAACGGTCAAAGCCGGAGATCATCAGAATCTGTTTGAAGATCTGCGGAGACTGGGGCAGCGCATAGAAACTGCCCTGGTTGATGCGTGAGGGCACCAGAAAATCGCGTGCGCCCTCGGGAGTGGATTTGGTCAGAAAAGGGGTTTCAACCTCGATGAAACCGTTATCGCTCAGATAAGCCCTGGTCAACTGGGCAACCCTGGAACGCAGTATCAGATTATTCTGCAGCTGGGGACGACGCAAATCCAGGTAGCGGTATTTGAGACGGATGTTCTCGTTTGCCTCGCTGAACTCGTCCAGCATGAACGGCAGAGCCTTGGAACGGTTGAGCAGCTTGCACTCACTGACCCGAATCTCGATCTCACCAGTCTTCATGTTGGGGTTGACCGTACCTTCAGGACGCGGAATAACCGTGCCCCTGATGGCCAGCACATATTCGCTGCGCACGGTTTCAGCAACGGCATGGGCCTGCGCGTTGACCTCCGGGTCGAACACAACCTGGGTAATGCCCTCCCGGTCGCGCAGATCAACAAAGATCAGACCGCCATGATCGCGGCGACGCAGTGCCCATCCCATCAGCACCACTTCACTGCCCATATCCTTTGCCCCGAGATCACCACAGTAGTGGGTGCGTTTCCATGTGCCAAGTGTATCCATTTAGAATCCTCCGTAAAATCCGGGATCCGGGATCCGGGATCCGTGACCAATGTAAAACAAAAGAATCTGTTTTTACCAGCCCCGGATGCCGGGTTCCGAGTCCCGGAACTAATTAATCAGTCTTCCGATATTGCCAAAACGCGGCATAAATCTGTCACTGTCCCAGGACCAGTACTTGATGAAAGCCAGCCCCTTGATCTTCTCACGCCTTACAACCCCCCAGAAACGGCTGTCATAGGAGCGGTCGCGATTATCACCCATCACGAAATAGGCCCCTTCCGGCACCCTGACCGGCCCGAAACTGTCACGAGGATTCATCTCCCTGGGGAAGAGCTGCTTTTCCTTGTGGATCTCGCGGGGATGTTCAAACGGTTTGCCGTTAACATAGACCTTTTTGTCGCGCCCCTCCACAAGATCACCCGGCAAACCCACAACACGCTTGATGAAATCCTTGCTGGGATCTTCCGGGTACTCAAATACGATCACATCCCCGCGCCGGGGATCGCGCAGTTCGAGAACGCGCTTGTCGACAAACGGTATTTTGGTGCCATAAATAAATTTGTTGACCAGCAGATGGTCACCCACCAGCAGTGTATCCTCCATGGATCCGGAGGGAATTTTGAAGGCCTGGACCAGATAGCTGCGAATAACCAGCGCCAGCAGCACGGCAATCGCTATCGATTCGGCGTACTCCCTGAAAACGCTCTTTTTCTTGACCGGCGGGTTCTGTTCCATCAGTAGATTACCCCTTCAACTGTTCAGAAACTTTGATAAATTCAATCTGCAACACCATTGCCCCCCCTGATACCAGCTCCCGGAATTACTCCACCTTGAGGATCGCCAGGAAGGCCTCCTGGGGCAGTTCGACGCTGCCGACGTTCTTCATGCGCTTTTTGCCTTCCTTCTGCTTTTCCAGCAACTTGCGCTTGCGGGTGATGTCACCGCCATAGCACTTGGCCAGCACGTCCTTGCGCATGGCCTTAACCGTCTCACGGGCTATGATCTTGTTGCCGATGGCAGCCTGGATCGCCACCTCGAACATCTGACGCGGAATCAGCTCCTTCATCTTTGACACCAGGTCGCGCCCGCGGAAATAGGCCTTGTCCTTATGGATGATCAGCGACAGCGCATCGACCACCTCGCCGTTGATCATCACATTCATCCTCACCAGTTCGCTACGGCGATAATCCAGATGTTCGTAATCCAGCGAGGCATAACCCTTGGTGATCGACTTGAGCCGGTCGTAGAAGTCGAGCACGATCTCATTCAGCGGCATTTCATAGATAATCATCACCCGGGTCGGGGTCAGGTATTTGATCTCCCGCTGCACACCGCGCTTGTCTTCGCACAGAGCCAGTACGCCACCGACAAATTCATTGGGCACGTGAATATGGGCCAGGATGAACGGTTCCTCCAGATATTCCACATGCTGCTGTTCGGGCAACTGGTTGGCGCTCTCGATGGTCAGCACGTCGCCGGTCACACGGTGGACCTTGTAGACCACGGTCGGTGCGGTAGTGATCAGATCCAGGCCGAATTCCCGTTCCAGGCGTTCCTGAATGATCTCCATATGCAAGAGCCCCAGAAAGCCGCAGCGAAAACCAAAGCCCAGGGCAACCGAAGTCTCCGGCTCATAGGAAAAGGATGAATCATTCAATTTCAGTTTGGCCAGGGCATCACGCAGCTGTTCGTACTGAACCGTATCGATCGGGTACAGGCCGGAAAACACCATCGGCTTGACTTCCTTGAAGCCTTCCAGCGGCATTTCGCACTGGCGATGAAACAGGGTCACAGTATCCCCGACCTTTGCATCGGCCACATCCTTGATACCGGCAATGACAAAACCGACTTCTCCGGCCGCAAGCTGAGGCACCTCGACCATTACAGGGGCAAAGACCCCCACCTTGAGGGCTTCATATGAACGGCCGTTGGAAACCAGTTGCAACTTGTCACCCTTTTTTAGTATGCCCTCAAACAGACGCACCAGGATGATAACCCCTTGGTACTGGTCGTACCAGGAATCGAACAGCAGGGCCTTGAGCGGTGCGGATGGGTCACCCTTGGGCGCCGGTATTTTTTTGATGATCTCCTCGAGAATCTCGTGGATACCGATGCCTTCCTTGGCACTGGCAAAGACGGCATCATGGGCATCGATGCCGATGATATCCTCGATCTCGTGCATGACCCGCTCGGGTTCGGCAGCCGGCAGATCGATCTTGTTCAGGACCGGAAACACCTCCAGGTTGTTGTCCAGGGCCAGATACACATTGGCCAGGGTCTGGGCTTCCACCCCCTGGGATGCATCCACCACCAGAAGCCCCCCTTCACAGGCAGCCAGCGAACGTGAAACCTCATAGGTAAAATCCACATGCCCGGGGGTATCAATCAGGTTGAGAACATAATCATTACCGTCGTCGGAACGATAATTGAGCCGCACGGTCTGTGCTTTGATGGTGATGCCGCGCTCACGCTCCAGATCCATCTTGTCCAGGAACTGATCCTGCATCTCACGCGACGAGAGCGCGCCGGTATACTCCAGCAAACGGTCAGCCAGGGTTGATTTACCGTGGTCAATGTGGGCAATGATCGAAAAATTACGAATTCTGCTGATATTCATGCAATTCCTTGGCGTATTGTCTGATCTCTTGTCCGTTATAGCGGTTGATGCCAGGAAGGCTTTGCCAGGCCAGTTCCAGCCGCCCGGCGCCGTTCACCGAAGTGCCGGCAGACCTGTGCATACGGAATAAAGTGTAATTTGGAACAATAAATAATTAGTACTTGAATGTAAAGCGGAAAAGGGGCAGACCGGCAGGCGTTTCAATCGGCAGCCGCCCGACATCCACAACGCCACCATCGCTTTCAGAACCCTTATCCGTTGCGCACTTGTCAAGACAAGCACATCGGGATATGAGCTTCTGCATACCTTTCCGGACAACCCGGCACCCCTGACCGGTCTAACCTGACCAGAACTATCGACCATGATTGCAGGAAACAGTAGGCTTTCAGAAAATGCGGCACTCATGCATATTTTTTGGGCATGCTTCTTGAAAAATAGTCCCAACAGGTAAAATGGGTATACCAGTCAGCCGGAAAATATGTTATAGAATGAGGCATTGTCATTAAAGGCTGGTAAATTATCAAGAAATCCACTAACAAAGCCATGCCCAGCTGACCGTATGCATCCTGCATCACCCGTCAAAGAAAAATGCTGATTCTGATAGATTCACACACCTGCCTGCCCGAGCGGAGCCGGCAAAGGAGCGAACTGAGCTTATGGACAAACAGGCCACACTTGACCTTCTGTATGTTGCAGCCTTTTTCCTGGGCGGCCTCGGATTCGCCGCTGGCCCGGTCATCATCGCCCTGCTGCTGGCGCCCCGTACCACCCGCAACACTGCCGGCAAAAGCGGACAATTGATAGAATGCGGCATGGAGCCGATCGGCGACGCCTGGATCCGCTTCGGTATCGTATATTACCTGTATGCCCTTATGTTCGTGGCCTTTGCCGTGGATATCCTCTTCCTGTTCCCGGTTGCCCTGATCTACCGCAAGACAGCCGAGGCCGCCATGAACATCGGCGACATGAGGGCATTTATCGAAATCCTGCTGTTCGTCGGCATCCTGTCACTGATCATCATCTATGCCTGGAAAAAGGGAGTTTTCAAGTGGGAACGCAAGAATTTCAACCGCCAATAGTACAATTCGCGCCACTGGACAAGTTGCTGGCCCTGGGTCGCGCCAACTCGCTCTGGCCGATGACCTTCGGTATCGCCTGCTGCGCCATCGAGATGATGGCTACCGGTGCCTCCCGCTTTGACCTGGCCCGCTTCGGCGCCGAGGTATTCAGACCGTCACCTCGCCACTGCGATGTAATGATCGTCTGCGGCACCATCAGCAAAAAAATGGTACCGGCCATCAAGACACTCTACGATCAGATGCCCGAGCCAAAATGGGTCATCGCCATGGGCAACTGTGCCATCTCCGGCGGACCGTTTGTCTTTGACGGTCAATACGGCATCGTGGAAGGAGCTGACCAGCTCTTCCCGGTAGACGTATTCATCCCCGGCTGCCCACCGCGCCCCGAAGCACTGATCGAGGGGATCATTGAACTGGAACAGAAGATTACCGGTTTTCGCCGCTGGCCGGTTGTGGAGGTGGAGTAGTCATGCACCGCGACGCCATTGCCGGATCAATTGCCGCCATAGACGGGGTTATCGTAACACCCTGTGAATACGACTCCAAAGGTTACTGCCTGGACGTACAGGTCACAGCTCAGACCCTGCTGCAGGCTGTTTCCGTGATCGACCACTGCGGATTCTTCATCGAGGCCATCACCGGCGTGGACTGGCTGGGAGAAAAGACCGCTCGCCACAAGGAAGCGCTGGACCGCGCCAAAGCAGTCATAGCAGCGGCGGCCAAGTCCGCTGCAGAAAAGGGTGAGGAACCGCCTCCGGCACCACCACTGCCACAACCGCCCGAAGATATGACCGACGAGCTGGAGGTGGTCTACGACTTCAATCGCTATGACGACTTCTGCCGCATATCCATGCGGGTACGTGTGCCGCGCAGCACCCCTTGCCTGCCGACCATATCAGCCATTTACTCCGGAGCCGACTGGCACGAGCGTGAAACCCACGATTTTTTCGGCATCAGATTCGAAGGACATCCCAACCTTGTGCCACTGCTACTACCGGAGGATGCAGACTTCCATCCGCTGTTAAAGGACTTCAAAGCATGAGCGCCATTGTTGAAAAGCTTAATGACGAGACCTTTGTCCTCAACCTGGGGCCACAGCACCCGGCCACCCACGGTGTTCTGCGCGTCAAGCTGCGCATGGACGGCGAGTACATCGTCGAGGCTGAACCGGTGCTGGGTTATATCCACCGCATGCATGAAAAAATGGGTGAGAATCGCACCTGGATCCAGTATCTGCCAAACACCGCGCGGCTGGATTACCTGCACGCCCTGGCCTTCAACCATGTCTATGTAAACGCTGTGGAACGCGCCGCCGGCATCGAGGTGCCTCAGCGGGCCGAGTACATCCGCGTCATCACAGCGGAACTGAACCGTATCTCCAGCCATCTGGTCTGGTTCGGGGCCTTCATCATGGACCTGGGAGGCTTTTCGCCACTGCTGTATGCCTTTGACGATCGCGAACAGATTCTGGATCTGCTGGAAGCCATCACCGGTTCACGCCTGACTTACTGCTATTTCCGTTTTGGCGGGGTCAGTTGCGATATCGACGACCAGTTCATCACCGGCAGCCGCGCCTTTGTCAAGCGCATGCGTGAACGGCTGGATATGTACCGCAACCTGGTCACCAACAACATCATCACCATCAAACGGCTCGAGGACGTGGGGCCGATTACGGCCGAGATGTGCCGCAAGTACGGCGCCACAGGTCCGGTGGCCCGCGGTTCCGGCATCAACTTCGACGTGCGTAGACATGAACCCTACTCCGTCTACCCGGAATTTGACTTTGACATCCCGGTTTATCATGAATGCGACAACATGGCCCGCTACATGGTCAGGATGGACGAAATGGAACAGAGCCTGCGCATTATCGAACAGGCGCTGGACAAACTTCCGGATGGCCCGTACCTGCTCCCCAAGGCTCCCAGGATCGTCAAGCCGGCCAAGGGAGATTTTTATCAGGCCGTAGAGTCGGCCAGGGGTTCACTGGGATTGAGAATCGTCAGTGACGGCAGCAACAACGCCTACCGTCTGAAGTGGCGTTCACCGACCTTCTCCAACCTGAGCCTGTTCGGCGAGGCCTGCATCGGCATGCTGCTCCCGGACGCCCTGGCGCTGATGGGGACACTTGATCTGGTAATTCCAGAGATCGACCGGTAGGAGGAGCAATGGAAACCATCCTTCACTATATCAATCTGGTTCTGCATGTAGAACCACTCCGGCTGCTGCTCTACCTGGCCGGCCTGATCATGTTCGTTGCCGCCAATGCCGCCTATCTGGTGCTGCTGGAACGCAAGGTGGCCGGGCACATCCAGCTGCGTATCGGCCCCAAGGAGAACGGCCCCTTCGGCCTGTTGCAGCCACTGGCCGACGGTATCAAGCTGATGACCAAACAACTGCTGACACCTTCCGGGATCGATCCGATCCTGTTCCGGATAGCGCCAGTGATGGTGATGGTGCCTGCCATTATGAGCTTTGTTGTGATTCCCTTCAGTGACAGCATCGTGGCCCGCAACATGGACATCGGCCTGCTGGTGGTCCTGGCATTCGCCACGATCAACTTTCTCGGCCTGCTGCTGGGCGCCTGGGGATCGCGCAACAAATACGCGATCATGTCGGCCGCCCGCGTGGTTTCTCAGAACATCGCCTACGAGATTCCCATGCTGGTCACAATCGTGGCGATCATCATGGTCAGCGGCAGCCTGAACATGCACACCATTGTGTCCCAGCAACTGGGAGGCTTCTGGCAGTGGAACCTGCTCAACATCAAGGCCAGCCTGCTGATGCCGGCGGCCTTCCTGATCATGTTCATCTGTATGCTGGCCGAGACCAACCGCGCCCCCTTCGACCTGGTCGAGGCGGAAAGCGAATTGGTAGCCGGACCGTTTATCGAATACTCCAGCATGGGCTTCGGCCTGTTTTTCATGGCCGAATACTCCAACATCGTAATCGGCGCCTGCCTGGCCACCATCCTGTTCCTGGGCGGCTGGGGCTGCCCGTTCGGGATACTGCCCGGCGTGCACTGGTTCCTGATCAAGATATACCTGCTGATCTTCATGGTAGTCTGGATCCGCTGGACCTTCCCGCGCACCACCTTCTACGGCCTGCTCAACCTGTCCTGGAAGGTGCTGATCCCGGTATCATTCGTCAACCTCATCCTGACCAGCGCCATGCTGAAGGTGTTCTAGCCATGACCGACTATTTTAAAGAGATCTTCTACGGATTGAAAAGCCTGCTGATCGGCATGGGGATCACAATCAGGTACTGCTTCAGTCCGGTCGTCACCGTCCAGTACCCCCATGAGACCCTCAAGATGCCTGCCCGCTTCAAGGGGCATATCGAACTGATCCCGGACGAGCAGACCGGCACATCCAAATGCATCGCCTGCGGCATGTGCCAACGCACCTGTCCCTCCGGATGTATCTCTGTGGACGGGGAAAAACCCGAGGGCGCCAAGACCAAGATGATGACCAGCTTCATGCTGGACTACACCAAGTGCAGCCTGTGCGGACTGTGCGTGGAAAGCTGCACCTTTTCAGCTATCCGGCACTCCATGCGCTACAACCTGGCCGGCACCAGCAAGCAAGCCTACATCATCGATCTCAAGAAGCGGCTGGAGGAAAGCAAGAAATGATCCAGACTTTGTTTTCGGCCGATGGCCTGACAACCATCATTTTCCTGGTTTTCATCGCCACCACGCTGGCCGGTGCCTTGATTGCAGTGGCTTCGCAGGTGCTGATCCGCAGCGTTTCTGGCCTGGCGCTCTGTTTTCTTGGCGTGGCCGGCATCTACTATTTCCTGGCCAGTCCCTTTTTAGCCATGATGCAGCTTTTGATATACGTAGGCGCCATCTGTGTCGTGATTATCTTCGCCATCATGCTGGCTGAAAGCGATGAAGGCCAACGCCGGAACAATCCAGGCCTGCTGGCCGGGATTGCGGCCAGCCTTTCCTGCGCCGCCCTGGCTGGAGGCATCATCTGGCTGGCCCTGCGCAATGGTTGGGACAGAGTCGCCGAACGTACCAATGAAGGCAGCGTGGAGCAGATCGGACGAGCGCTGCTCACCAGTCACAGCATGAGCTTCGAACTGATCTCGCTCGTACTGCTGGTGGCGATCATCGGTTCACTGGTGCTGTCCAGATCGGGGAGGAACAGACAATGAATCCATTGATGCTGAGCAACTGCCTGTCCACCTATCTGATCATCGCTGCCGTACTGTTCGGTATCGGTATCTTCGGCCTGGTGCGCCGTCAGACATTCATTGGCATGCTGATCTCGTCCGAACTGGTGCTGAGCGCCGCCTCGATCAACTTCATGGCCTTCAACCGTTTTCTGGCACCGGATCCGACCACCGGCCAGATTTTCACCCTCTTTATCATGGCAATCGCCGCCGCCGAGGCAGCCATCGCACTAAGCATCATTCTGGCTGTTTACAGGAATTACCGGTCAATCGACACGACCGACCTCAAGGATCTGGAAGGTTAATAAAGGAAGGTACACACCGGCATGGATTCAATCGTCTCCATAAAACCACTGCTTGCGATCATTGCAGCCCTGTCCGGCGCGGTCATGGTCATGCTTTCCGGCCGCAGGCCAAACGTGCGCGAATCATGGTCCCTGGCCGCTGCGCTCGGCATGTTCGCGATCATCGCCTCCATGGTTACCACCGTAGCTCCTGCACCGCTGGGGGCTGGAAAAACTCTGGTCTGCAACCTCTTCAACATCCTGCCGGGTCTTTCCATCACGCTAAGGGTAGATGCCTTCTCAATGATCTTTGCGCTGGTGGCTTCCTTCCTCTGGATCCTGGCGGTGTTCTACTCGGCCGGTTACATGCGCGGGCTGCATGAACATGCCCAGACCCGCTTCAACACATGCTTTGCCCTGGCGCTATTCGGCGCCATCGGTGTGGCTTTTTCAGGCACTCTGCTGACCATGTACCTGTTCTACGAAATCGTCAGCATCTGCACCTATCCGCTGGTGGCACACCACCAGGATGAGGAAGGCTATGAAGGCGCAAAAAAATACATCGTCTATCTGACCGCCACCGCCAAGGGCTTTGTGCTGCCGGCCATGATACTGATCTATGTGCTGACCGGCACTCTGGATTTCAGCGACAACATCCGCACCGGCATCTTCCCTGTCGGGGTTGACGGCACTTTGGTTACCATTCTCTACGTCCTCTGCATTTTCGGATTTGCCAAGAACGGCATCATGCCTTTCCACAGTTGGCTCCCCAGCGCCATGGTGGCCCCCACCCCGGTCTCGGCCCTGCTGCATGCCGTAGCGGTGGTAAAGGTGGGCGTATTCTGCACCACCAGGGTCATGCTCTACATCTTCGGCACCGACACCATGCACAGCCTGAACCTGGGCATCCCGACCGCCTATTTTGTCTCCTTCACCATCCTGGCGGCCTCGGTCGTCGCCCTGTCCAAGGACAATCTCAAGGCACGGCTGGCCTACTCCACTGTCAGTCAACTCTCCTACATCATCCTGGGCGTGGCCCTGCTGACTCCAAGCGCCATCCAGGGCGGCCTGGTGCACATCGCCAACCACGCCTTTTCCAAGATCACCCTGTTCTTCTGCGCCGGCGCCATCTACGTGGCCACCCACAAAAAATACATCTCCGAATTGAGCGGCCTGGGACGGGCCATGCCCTTTACCTTTGCAGCCTTCGGCATCGCTTCGCTGAGCATGATCGGTGCTCCGCCGGTAGCCGGCTTTGTTACCAAATGGAAACTGTTGGTGGGCGCCATGGAGATGGAAGCCCATTATATCGGCATCCTGCTGATACTGCTGGCCAGTACCCTGCTCAACGTGGCCTATTTTGCGCCGATCACCTACAAGGCCTTTTTCGGCAAACCGCCGGAGGGGGTCACCTATGACTGCGTCAAGGAAGCGCCGCTGACCATGGTGGTGCCGATCATGATCGCAGCCTGTATCTCGGTGATAATCGGTTTTTACCCAGATTTCATGATGACATTTGTCAAGGCGGTGACGAGATGATAGTCAAACTGATTGATTTCCTGCGCGACAGACTCACACTGGTTGTCAGATCCTGCTATGTCCTGTTGGCCCTGGTTGTGCTGACAGACATGCTGTTTGTTTCCAAGGAACATGCCCATACGGCAATGGAACGGATCCCCGGCTTCTGGTCCATCTTCGGCTTCGTGGCCTGTATCCTGATCATCGTGTTCTCCAAGTGGTTCGGGCACATGGGCATCATGACCCGCGAGGACTACTATGATAAGTAACGTATGGATCCATCCCTCTCTGATATTGGTGCTGGGGGCGCTGCTGCTGCCGCTGATACCCAGGCAGATAAGAAAGGCCTGGCTGGTGGCCATACCGGTGCTGACCTTCCTGGATATCCTCTCCATGCAGGGACAGAATGGAATATACGGTGTACTGCACTTCATGGAGTTCCCGCTGACCTTTGGCCGAGTGGATGGCCTGAGCATGGTCTTTGCCTATATCATGGCACTGATGTGCATCATCGGCACCATCTACGGCCTGCATGTGGAAGAGGAAGCCCAGCACATTGCCGCCTGGCTGTATGTGGCTGGTTCGCTGGGGGTCATCTTCTGTGCCGACTACCTGGTGCTGTTCCTGTTCTGGGAACTGATGGCCTTTTCTTCGGTTTTTCTGGTCTGGTTCCGCCGCAGAAAGGAATCGCTGGCCAGCGGCTACCGCTATCTGCTGGTACACACCGCCGGCGGGCTGATGCTTTTGGCTGGTTTTGTGCTCCGCTACAAAGTGGTAGGCAATTTTGACTTCAATCTGATCGCCCCCGGGCCAATGGGCATTGACAGCTGGCTGATCATGGCCGGATTCATGCTCAACGCCGCCGTGCCACCGCTTCACGCCTGGCTGCCGGACGCCTATAGCGAGGCAACCGTCACAGGCGCCGTATTCATGTGCGCTTTCACCACCAAGACCGCCGTCTATGCCCTGGCACGCGGTTTTGCCGGCACGGAGATTCTGGTGCCGCTGGGCACCTGCATGGCGCTCTACGGTGTCGTATACGCCTTTCTGCAGAACGACTCCCGCAAACTGCTGGCCTATCATGTGGTCAGCCAGGTCGGATACATGGTCGCCGGAGTTGGCATCGGCACCCAGCTGGCCATCAACGGCGCCTGCGCCCACGCCTTCGCTCACATCCTGTACAAGGGACTTTTATTCATGGGGTGCGGATCCGTGCTGCAGATGACCGGCACCAGCAAGTTCACAGAACTGGGCGGTCTGTACAAAAAGATGCCGCGCACCTTTGTGCTGACCCTGATCGGCGGCCTGTCCATCTCGGCCTTTCCGCTGTTCAGCGGTTTTGTCAGCAAGGCCATGATTGTCTCAGCCGGGTTCGAGGCCCACAACTACACGGCCGCTTTCCTGCTGACACTGGCCTCGGTGGGTACCTTCCAGTCCACCACACTCAAGATCCCCTACTACATCTGGTTCGGCAAGAGCAACTGCAGTGAGGAAACGCTGAACAAGGCCGTTGACCCGCCACTGAACATGCAGACCGCCATGGTGATCGCCGCTGCGCTGTGCGTCTTCATCGGCTGCTACACACCCTATCTGTACAACATGCTGCCCTATCCGGAAATCGCAGCGGCCTACGATCCGTACACGGCTTACCACATCTCCGAAACAATGCAGATACTGCTGTTCACTGCTTTCGGATTCTTCCTGGTGCTGAAAAGGATCACCCCCCACGAAACAATCAGCCTGGATCTGGACTGGTTCTATCGCAAGGGCGGACGCGCATTCCTCTGGATCGCCAGCAAGCCGGTGCAGTTGATCGACAACCTGGTGGGAGAGCTGTACCGGCTGATCGGCCTGCTGCCGCTGATGTTCACCGCCCGCTTCTGCTCCTGGTTTGACTGGCACGGCATCGACGGCATCGTTGACGGAACTGCCCGCACGGTGCGCGGTACCGGCGCAGTATTCAGGCGCTTCCAGAGCGGACAGCTGCAGTACAACATCCTGTTTGCCGTCACCATTGTCGCGGCCGTGCTGCTGATCTACGTTTTTGCCTGATTTATCTCCTGGGAGGAAGATGGGAATGGAGTTTCTGATAATGAACAAACTGGGGTTCCCGCTGCTGAGCGCACTGATCTTCCTGCCGCTGGCCGGCGCGACAGTGCTGCTCCTTTTACGGCATGAAACCCTGATCAAATACTGGTCACTGACCGTCACAATGGCGACCGCCCTGCTGTCGCTGCCACTCTACCCAGCCTTCGATCCGGCCACAGCCCGTTACCAGTTCGCCGAGCATCACGCCTGGATCCCGGCGCTGAACATCAACTACACATTGGGCATTGACGGCATCTCCCTGCTGCTGGTGCTGATGACCACCCTGTTGATGCCTCTCTGTGTGCTCGGCTCCTGGAAATACATCGAAAAACGCGTCAAGGAGTTTATGTTCTGCCTGCTGTTGATGGAAACATCCATGCTGGGCGTATTCATGGCGCTGGACTTCGTGCTGTTCTACCTGATGTGGGAAGCCATGCTGATCCCCATGTACCTGCTGATCGCCGTCTGGGGCGGCCCGCGCAAGACCTACGCCTCAACCAAGTTTTTCCTCTACACCCTGGCCGGATCAGTGTTGCTGCTGGTGGCTATCATCGCCCTCTACCTCAGCCAGGGCACCTTCAGCATCCCGATGCTGATGGGCAAGGAATACGCCATGACCTTCCAGACCTTGGTATTCCTGGCCTTTTTCATTGCCTTTGCCATCAAGGTGCCCATGTTTCCTTTCCACACCTGGCTGCCGGCCGCCCACGTGGAAGCGCCCACCGCAGGCAGCGTCATCCTGGCCTCGGTACTGCTCAAGATGGGGGTCTACGGATTTCTGCGCTTCTGTCTGCCGATCACACCAGACGCAACCATCATGTTCGCCCCCTATGTTCTGGTGCTTTCGGTGGTCGGAATCATCTACGGCGGCCTGACCGCCCTGGCCCAGCAGGACATGAAGAAGTTGATCGCCTATTCCAGCGTCGGACACATGGGCTTCGTGACACTGGGGGTCTTTGTTTTCAACCAGAACGGCATCGAAGGTGCCATCCTGCAGATGATCAACCACGGCATCACCACCGGCGCTCTGTTTCTCTGCGTCGGCATGATCTACGAGCGCACCCACAGCCGTGAACTGGATCGGGCCGCCGGCCTGGGCAAATACATGCCGGTCTACGTCACATTTCTGACCTTCTTTTCACTGTCGTCGCTGGCCTTCCCGGGGACCAACAGCTTCGTGGGTGAATTCCTGATCCTGGCCGGCAGCTTTGCCGACCACAAGCTCATCTCCGCCTGTGCCATACCGGGCGCAGTGCTGGCGGCCGCCTACATGCTGCGCATGCTGCAGCGCATGATCTGGGGCCGACCGCACAACCCGGATCACAGCGGCATCGCCGACCTGAACCTGCGGGAGATATGCACGCTTGCTCCGCTGCTGGTTTTCGTCTTCTGGATCGGTTTGGCGCCGGCACCGTTCATGAAGGTCATGAATGTCACCGTCACCAACCTGATCACACAGGTCGGCGAAAAGCAGGCAGCCGGTATGCGCACGCAGGCAGCGCTGACCGGCAAGACAAACACCTTGAACCTTGAACCGATAAAGGAAAGACAATGATGCTGTTCGCTCCTGAACTGTTTCTGCTGCTAGGCAGCCTGGCGGTCTTCTTCATCAGTACGGGCAGGGATTGCGGCAAACTGGCCAGAACGGCCGCCATGCTGACCGCACTGGGAGGCACCCTGCTCTGTCTTGCAACCTTCTGCATGCAGGGCGACCTGTTCTACGGCGCCTACCGGATTGACCTGTTCTCGCAGATGTTCAAGCTGTTCATCTGCCTGGGCCTGGCCATCGTGCTGCTGGTCGGCACTGAATTGAAAGGGGTCAGCAACCGGGTCCGTCCGGAATACTACCTGTTCATGCTCCTGAGCGTAACCGGCCTGGTCATGCTGGTCAGCAGCGTTGAACTGATTGCGATCTTCATCGCTCTGGAACTGTCATCCTTTTCCATGTATCTGCTGGTGCCGCTGCGTGACGACCACGACGGCCTGCGCATCCAGATGGAATCGGCCATCAAGTACATCCTGTTCGGTGTCGTCGCCACCGGCATCATGCTGTTCGGCATGAGCTACATGTTCGGACTGACCGGCACCACCCATCTGGCAGAGCTGCTGCCCAGGCTGCACGGCATGTCGTCCAGCCCGCTGGCCATCCTGGCCATCGCCATGACACTGGGCGGCTTCTTCTTCAAGCTGGCCGTCTTCCCGTTCCACTCCTGGGTGCCGGATGTGTATCAGGGCGCCTCCAATGAAACCACAGCCTTCATCGCCTCGGTTCCCAAGATCGCCGCAGTGGCTCTGCTGATCCGCATCACCAGCCTGTCCGGCATTGAATCAGGCGCGCTGGTCACCATGCTGACCATACTCTCGGTCTGCTCCATGTTCTATGGCAATCTGGTGGCACTGGTCCAGACCGACATCAAGCGCATGCTCGGCTTTTCCGGCATCGCCCACGCCGGCTATGTGCTGCTGGGCCTGGTGACACTCAAAGACAGCGGCTACGCCGCAGCCATCTATTACATCATCGGCTACATGATCATGACCCTGGCCGGTTTTGCCGTTATCTGCCGTGTCTCCGCCAAAGGTGAGAACCTGCTGGTCGACGACTTGAGCGGTCTGCACAAACGCTCGCCGCTTCTGGCCCTGACCATGGCCACCAGCATGTTCGCCATGGCCGGCATCCCGCCCTTCGTCGGCTTCATGGGTAAATTCTCGCTGATGACCGAAGCCTACCGGGCCGGGCATCTGGCGCTGGTGATCGTTGCCGCCATCAATACCGCCATCGGCATCTACTACTACCTGTCCGTGGTTAAGGTCACATACTCGGCAGAGGCAGGCCAACGTCCTGTCGTCACCCTGGATCTGACTACCAAGGCGCTTTGCATCATACTGGTCACCTTCATCATCCTGCTGGGCATCTTGCCAAGCAGGATCATCGAGATCGCCGGCACAGCGGTAAAAGCGATTATGTAGACCAGCCCAATATCAAAGCACGCACTAAAGCCCGCCGCATTTCCCATGGCGGGCTTTTGCATATGACCTAAACATGATGACAGCAAACCGCCCTGGAGCGCCTGAATGAAAAAATTACTGCTGATCGGTGTTACCCTGTTGTGGTCGATCACCTGCTGCGCAGTCTGCCTGGGGCAGGAAAAGCCGGATATGGCAAATGCGGCTGCAGCACAGGCTTCACTCTCCCAACTGGGCCAGCGGCGGATCGGCGTGCTGACCGGTTCGGTGCATGACAGCTACACCATCAAACACTATCCCCTGGCCACCATCCTGCACTACAAAACCCCTTCCGACCTGATACTGGCGGTCAAGTCCGGCAAGGTGGACGCCGCCTTTTACACCCACGAGACCCTGCTGGAGATGCTGCGCCATGACCATGAGCTGGCGCTGTTGGGTAAACCGCTGTTTTCCGTGCCGATCGGGGTCGGTTTCAACAAGGGCAACGAGACCCTGCGCAGGCAGTTCAACGACTTTCTGAAGCAAATCCGCCGGGACGGCCGCTTTAACGACATGGTTACCCGCTGGATCCTGCAGGGCAACAGCGAACCGGTCAAGGTGGCAGGCGGCAAAACCAGCGGGCGTCTGGTGATCGGCACGGTCAGCGACAAGGGACTGCCGTTTACGATTGTCAAAGACAACAGGATGATCGGTTTTGATATCGAACTGGCTGAACTGTTTGCCGCCTGGATCGGCAAGGAGCCTGTGTTTGTGGACATGGAGTTCGGCAGCCTGATCGCCGCCGTCTCCACCAACAAGATCGACGCTATCTTCAGCACCCTGATGATCACCGATGAGCGGGAAAAGCAGATCGCCTTTTCCGAACCGTACTACGAACTGGGAGCCAGCGTCTTTGCCCTGAAAAAGCATGTGGCCGGTGCGGCAGTCGGGGCAGATACCCATACAGTCTCCTTCCTCAGCAGCATCGCCACCGGCTTCCGCAGCAACATCCTGCAGGAAAAACGCTATCTGCTGATCCTGGACGGGCTAATGACAACCGTGATCATCTCCGTCCTCGCCACCCTTTTCGGCACCCTGCTGGGAGCTGTGGTCTGCGCCATGCGCATGGCCCGCCAGCGTGTACTCGTCGTCCCGGCCAAGCTCTACATCGCCGCATTGCGCGGCATGCCGGTGCTGGTGCTGTTGATGCTGATCTTCTATGTGGTCTTCGCCTCGGTGAACATCAATCCGGTCATCGTAGCGGTTATCGCCTTTGGCATGAATTTCGGCGCCTACACAGCGGAGATTTTCAGAACCGGCATTGAAGGGGTGGAAAGGGGCCAGACCGAGGCCGGCATCGCGCTGGGGTTCAGCCGGACCGGCACCTTTGTGCATATCGTGCTGCCCCAGATGGTCAGGCGCATACTCCCGGTCTACAAGGGTGAGTTGATCTCGCTGGTCAAGATGACCTCGATTGTGGGCTATATCGCGGTGCAGGATCTGACCAAGGCCGGCGACATCATCAGAAGCCGCACCTTTGACGCCTTCTTTCCGTTGTTAATGGTGGCGCTGCTCTACTTCATGATCTCCTGGGCGCTGATGCAGGCGGTGGAACACGTCGAGCGTTCCACCGATCCCCGACGGAAACAGAGAAAGGCAGGCAGGTCATGATCCGGATAACCCATCTTTCCAAGACCTACGGCCCGGTTACCGTGCTGAAGGACATTTCCCTGCAGGTGGCCAAAGGCGAGGTCATCTCGATCATCGGCCCTTCCGGCACCGGCAAGAGCACCCTGCTGCGCTGCCTGAACCTGCTTGAACAGCCCGATGGCGGCTCCATCCGTGTGGACGGTGTCGACCTTTTGGACAAAAAAAGCGATGTCCCTAAAATCCGGCAGCGGATGAACATGGTCTTTCAGTCCTTCAACCTGTTCGCCCACCTGACCGCGCTGGAAAACCTGACCATCGGCCCGGTCAGGCTGCAGGGACTGGACCGGCATACCGCGGAACAGCAGGCCATGGAGATACTCAAGCTGGTCGGTCTGGCGGAAAAGGCACACCATTTTCCCGACCAGCTGTCCGGCGGGCAGAAACAGCGGGTGGCCATCGCTCGCTGCCTGGCCATGCGTCCGGAGATCATCCTGTTTGACGAGCCGACCTCAGCCCTGGATCCCACCATGGTCAGCGAGGTGCTGGCAGTCATCCGGCGGCTGGCCAGGGAAGGCATGACCATGCTGATCGTAACCCATGAAATGGACTTTGCCCGCGATGTCTCCAGCCGGGTGCTGTACATGGATGAAGGGGTGATCTACGAGCAAGGGACGCCGCAGCAGATCTTTGAAAACCCGTGCAAGGAGAAAACCAGTGCCTTTATCAACCGCATCCGCAGCCTGAGTTGGCGGATCGAATCACCGGCATACGACCTGTATGCCATGAATGCCGAACTGGAGAACTTCTGCGAAAAGCAGATCCTGCCCAGACAGACGCGCCAGCATCTGCTGCTGCTGGTGGAAGAGCTGCTCCTGCTGCACGGGCCGCTGTTGCCGTCAACACCGATTGACCTGACCATCGCCTATTCGGAAAAGAAGGAAAGCATCGAGCTTGTTCTGGAACACCGGGGAGAGACAAATCTGCTGCAGCAAGAACTGCTGCCCGACGAGCTGGGACTGACCATTATCCAACACCTGGTGCAAGACATCCAGTGCCGGCGCACAGATGACGTCTACCGCCTGACCATCAGCCTGAAGAGCGGTTAAGGCATTTCCTACGGCCGGATCTCCACCACCGTGCCGATCGGCACCAGACGGAATATCTCCTCGATCTCCTCGTCCGTCACGGCGATGCAGCCCTGTGTCCAGTCCAGATCGGCCTGAAGGCTGCCGACCCAGGCATAACCCTTCTTGATGCCGTGGATCATGATATCGCCGCCTGGTGCAGCCCCCAGAGCCTTTGCCCGCTTTCTGTCGTCTGCATTCGGATATGAGATATGCAGGGCCTGGTGGTATCGGCTGTTCCTGTTCTTGGAGTCGATCGTATAGATCCCTTCCGGGGTCTTTTTATCCCCCTGCATCAGCTTGGGGCCCACCGGATTTCCACCCAGAGCCACCCGGTAGGTTTTGATCAGATCGCTGCCAGCATAAAGGCTCAGCTGCCGCTGCTGCTTGGTTATCAGAACCCGGTCAATCCGTCTCTTCTGCATGGCAAAATCTTTTACCTTCTGCTCCAGCATGGCAATCTCCTGCTGTCTGTCTTTGATTCCGGCTTCGCTCTGCGCAAGTTTCTGCCGCAGTTCCCTGATCTGCAGCTGCTGACCGGCGGCCATTTCTTCCTTGTAAACCATGTTATTGACGTAAAAGACCATCATGCTGCTGTCGTGCCTGTAGACGCTATGCGGATACTCTCTGACGAGCTTCCGGAAGCAGTCCAGCGCCTTACCGAAATCCTTGGCTTCATTTCCGGGATGCGCATGAATAATCCCCATCTCAAACAGCGCCCTGTCACCCATGACAGGATCTGCAGCTGCCGCCTGCTCATAGGCATGCAGGGCCCCCTGATAGTCGCCCCGGCTGAAAAACGCATGTGCATCTGACAAAAGCCTTGAAGAGTGCGAATTTCCATTCAGGCTGGCACAGGAACAGAGGCAGATCGTGATAAGCATCAGCAGGAAAGACCG
>DAONZY010000018.1:0-41042 GCA_035407085.1 Deltaproteobacteria bacterium
GACAAAAACAATCATTACATTAACCCGTTGCTTATTCATAAGTCTCTGTGAACACAGTGGTTAAATCCTTTTACAAGCTACACATCAACCGGTTCACTTTCTAACAGGAGGCCAGATGCAGAACTTCAACTATTGCAACCCGACCAAACTACTCTTCGGCAAGGGCAAGATCGCTGCTATCAGCCGCGAAATACCAGCCGACACTCGCTTGCTGGTGACCTATGGCAGCGGCAGCATCAAGGCCAACGGTGTTTATGATCAAGTCAGCCAGGCGCTTGCTGGCCGGGAGTGGTTTGAATTTGGCGGCATCGAGCCAAACCCCTGCTATGAGACACTGATGGGGGCAGTCGAGCTGGTGCGCAAGCAATCGATCACCATGCTGCTGGCCGTTGGTGGCGGTTCGGTAGCGGACGGCACCAAGTTCATCGCCGCAGCAGTCGGTTTCGAAGGTGATCCGTGGGAGATCCTGTCCAGACAGGCGCCCGTCCGCTCCGCCCTGCCGCTGGGTGTAGTCATAACCCTGCCGGCCACCGGTTCCGAATCAAACGGCTTTGCAGTCATCTCCCGCAAAGCTACACAGGAGAAACTCTCCTTCGGCAGCCCGCTCTGCTTCCCGCGTTTTGCCGTGCTTGACCCGGACACAACCGCCTCCCTGCCCCGCAGACAGGTTGCCAACGGCGTGGTGGACGCCTTTATCCACACCATGGAACAGTACATGACCTACCCAGCCGCCAACGCGCTGCAAGATCGTCTGGCAGAAGGCATACTGCTGACCCTGCTGGAAATCGGGCCAAAAGTCGTGTTGCCGGAACCGGACTATGACACCCGGGCGGAGCTGATGTGGTCTGCCACCCTGGCATTGAACGGCCTGATCGGCTGCGGTGTGCCCCAGGACTGGTCAACCCATCATATCGGCCATGAGCTGACTGCCGTTTATGGGCTGGATCACGCCCAGACCCTGGCTGTCGCCCTGCCCGGCGTGCTGCGCAACCGAAAAGCAGAAAAACGGGAAAAGTTGTTGCAGTATGCCGGGCGGATCTGGGGTTTGACTGACGGCAGCCCGGACGAACGGATTGAAACCGCCATCGCCAGAACCGAGGCTTTCTTCCAGTCACTGGGGGTTCCGACCCGCCTTTCCGCTTATGGCGTCGATGTGGCCAACGCGCCGGAAACCATTGCCGCCCGCCTGGAGGCCCGCGGTGACCGAACACTGGGTGAACGGGGCAGCATCACACCCGCGGTTGTCAGAGAAATCCTGGCGACACGCCTCTAATAAAGCGTTGAAATACCATTGCGGAATATAATCATGACTGCCAGATACCCCACGGATACTCCAGACCCGGACGAGCACGAAATATCGCAGAGATACCGAAAGGTTCTGCTTGCCATGTTCAGGGCGCTGCTCAAAAAGGAGCTGATCAAAAACCGGGAGCTGATTATCAGGGAAGGGCAGTTGATGAGCGGCTTTATGCTGCTCTTGATGAAACACAGCCACACCGGCGTTCCATGGACCAGGCAAGAAATCTCCCAGCTCAAAACCGGTCTGAAACACCTCTCCTATTATGTACCGGTGCTGTTTGTCTTCCTGCTCCCTTTTGGATCGCTGATCCTGCCCATACTGGCGGAGGTGCTTGACCGGCGCGAGCACAAGCGGGATAACCACGACGACCCCAAAAATGTGACGGGGACAAGAAAGGATGCCGGCGATTGACCCCTGAAAACAGATATCGTCAGCGCTGGATCATCTTCACCGTACTGGCGCTGATGTACATCCTGGTCTATTTCTACCGGGTCTCGCTGGCCGTTGTGGCCGATGACATCTCCCGCGACCTGCAGCTTTCCCCGCAACAACTGGGCACCCTGTCCGGCATCCTCTTCTTTGTCTATGCCACGGCACAACTTCCACTGGGGCCACTGATCGATCGGCTGGGCGGGAGGGTTGTGATCAGCGTCTGCGGCGTGCTTACGGCCCTGGGCGGACTGTTGTTCTCCCAGGCCGCTTCGCTTCAGACAGCCATGCTGGCGCGTATCCTGATCGGTGTTGGCACCGCTTCAACCCTGATGGCCACCTTCACCATCTTCAGCCACTGGTACGAAAAACAGGAATTCGGCAGGATCACCAGCCTGATGATTGCGGTCGGCAATCTGGGAAACCTGGCCGCCACAGCACCACTGGCGCTCTGTGTAACCATCTTCGGCTGGCGCGATTCCTTCCTCGTCATCGCCGCTGCCCAGATGGCGATTACCCTGCTGGTGTTCTTACGGGTCCGAAACCGACCACCTGCATGCTGGCACAATCAATCAGCAACGCCACTCACGGAACATGAACGACCCGGCCTGAAGGAAACCTGGCGCCAGATCTTCACCAATCGCGATTTCTGGCTTTTGGCCATACTGGCCTTTGCCTGGTACGGCAACTACATGGCAGTTCAGGGGCTGTGGGGTGGCCCCTACCTGATGGACATCGCCGGTCTGTCGCGTGATGGGGCCGGCCGCATGCTGATGTTCACCTCGCTGGGCTTCATTGCCGGCAGCATGGTAATCGACAGCATCGCCCGCTGTCTTTTCCGTTCCCACAGAAAGACCATGCTGGTTGGTCAAATATGCCTGCTCTTGCTGATGACCCCATTTCTGGGGCTGGTGGAGCAGATGTCAGCGACACTGCTCTGTTGCCTGTTCTTTGCCATTGGGCTGGCCGTCTCCAGCGGCGTGATGATCTACCCGCTGATCAGAAACATGTTTCCACTGCAGATTGTCGGTACGGCCCTGACCTCGCTCAATTTTTTTGTGCTGCTGGGCGCCGCCGTCGTCCAGCAGACCATGGGCCTGGTAATTGGCCAGGCAGCCAACGATCCCGCACACCCATCCGCCACTGCCTTTCACACGGCCTTTATGCTGCCAATCGCCTTGCTGCTGGCAGGGGTGATCCTGTTCACGTTTTTCAGGGAACCGGTTAGCGGCAATCATCACTGACACAGCCCCATTCCATCCACCACAGCCCATCGGGATTCGCTTGATTTATACCCGCTTTTACTGTAAAAGCATCGCAACCTGACATCCGCTGAGCCAAACAATTCTTTGTGCGGTCCCTTGAAATCAAGTCCGGCAATTATTAGCTTAGAAGCGTGCCCCACTGGTAGCACGGATCCAGGTCAATCTCAGTCTGTTGTGCATATCAAGGAGAGTAAATGAGAAAACGAAACATATTAGTGATGCTGGCAATAGCAGTTGTATCAGCAATCAGTCTTGCCACCCTGGTCGTCGACGCCGAAGCGCGCATCGGCGGCGGTCGTTCCTTTGGCAGCCGCGGCAGCAGGAGCTTCTCCAGACCAGCCAGCCCCAATTACCAGCAGCGACCCAGCCAGATGCAGCAGCGCCCGGCCGCCGCACCCTACCAGGCCGCCCCGCAGCAATCCGGGGGCTTTATGCGCAGCATGATGGGTGGTATCGCCGGCGGGCTTCTGGGCGGAATGCTGTTCCGCAGCCTGGGTATGGCTGGTAACGGCGGCATGGGGGGTGGCGGCTTTGGCCTGTTTGAATTCGTCCTGCTGGCCGGTATTGCCTACATGATTTACCGTTTTGTACAGAAAAGACGGGCCGAAGCGGCCTATGCCGGCAACAGCCTGCCTGGCAGTGAACCGGCCCGTTTTGAGGCCAGCCAGCCCGAAGCGGCGGCTGCAACTGCACCCGGCTGCAACGAAATGGATGCGGGCATCAGCCACATCAGGCAGATGGATGTTACTTTTGACGAGCAACAGTTCTGCGATGCCGCCATGGATATGTTCTTCAAGGTGCAGGGCGCCTGGATGAACCGGGATCTGGCACCGGTCGCGGTCATGCTGGCCCCCCAGATCAGGCAGGCGCTGCAGTCTGATCTCGATGCCCTGCTGCGGGAGAAGCGCACCAACCGGCTGGAAAACATCGCTGTTCGCAAGGTAGAGGTCGTGGAGGCGTGGCAGGAATCCGGTCAGGATTTCATCACCACCATGATCTACGCCAACCTGCTGGATTACACCACTGACGACGCCAGCGGGCAGGTTGTCAGCGGGAGCAAGACCGATCCAGTCAAGTTTGAGGAATACTGGACCTTCACCCGCCCGGTGGGTCCAAACCCCTGGCAGCTTTCCGCAATCGACCAGAAATAGTTCCGACCGTTAACAGAGATATGCCGGTCAGGCAGCCAAAACCTGCCTGACCGGCATGCGCCAAAGCGGGAGACCCTCATGTTCAGTAAATACCGCAACCTGATCATTTTCATCGCCGCTTTCCTGCTGATCACCTTTTTTTCTACACTGATCGCCTTTTACACCGACTGGCTCTTTTTTGTCGAAACCGGTTTCGATGCCGTGTTCCTGACCAGACTGAAGGCCCAGATCGGCACCGGCCTGCTGTTCGGCCTGACCATCTTCACCGTCTCGCTGGTCAATCTGCTGATCGCCGAGCGCATCAAACTTGCACTGGCGGACTATCAGGTGGAAGGCAAGACGATCAGCCTGGTCATGAAAGAGGCCGCCGGCAGGTTCCTCAAACCGCTGATCTGGACCGGATGTGCCTTGCTGTCATTACTGGCGGTCAAATGGGGCTCCATGGTCTGGGACAGCGCCCTGCTTTTTTACAACACGGCGCCGGTCGGCACCGTTGACCCGATTTTTGGCCGAGACATCAGCTTTTACCTGTTCAGCCTGCCATTCCTGGAGATACTCAAATCATTCTGCGGCTTTGTGCTGATTATCAGTCTGGCCGCCTCTGCAGTTGTCTATTACCTGCGGGGCGGCATCATCATGGGTCTGCGCGGCCCGGTGCTTGATCCGAATGTCAAACGCCACCTGGGCTTGCTGGCCGGGCTGTTTTCACTGACCATCGCAGCCGGTTTCTACCTGGACAGTTTCAAGCTGCTCTACGCATCCAACAGTGCCCTGTTCGGCGCCGGCTATGTGGACATCAACGCCCGCCTGCTGACCTACCGGGTACTGACGCTGCTAACCCCCGTGGCCGGGTCAATTTTCGTCTACGGGATCTGGAAGGACCGCTGGCGCTACATGATGCTGCCGCCCGTGCTGCTGGTGGCCGTTTTCATGATCGGCATCCGCTTCTATCCGGGCCTTTTGCATAAATTCAAGGTCGCCCCCAACGAACTGGAACTGGAAACCCCCTACATCGAACACAGCATCCGCTTCACCCGGTTGGGATATGACCTGGACAAGATCGAGACCATCCCGTTTGACGTGGATAACCGTCTCTCATCCGGCGACATCGCCCGCAACGATGCCACCATCAAGAATATCCGTTTGTGGGATCACGCCCCGCTGCTCAAAACCTACAGCCAGCTGCAGCAGATCCGCACCTATTACCGTTTCCATGACGTGGACAACGACCGCTACATGGTCAACGGCCGCTATACGCAGGTGATGCTCTCGCCGCGTGAACTATCCTACTCCGACCTGCCCAGCCGCAACTGGATCAACGAACGGTTGATCTTCACCCACGGCAACGGTCTGACCTTCGGACCGGTCAGCCGCATCAGCAAAGAGGGGCTGCCGGAGTTCTTCGTCAAGGATATCCCGCCGGTCAGCCTGGCCGACATCAAGATTACCCGGCCGGAAATCTACTTCGGCGAGCTGTCCAACGACTATGTGGTCGTCAAGACCAAGGTGCCGGAATTCAGCTATCCGACTGCCAACGGCAATATCAACACCACCTATCAGGGCACGGGCGGTGTGGCCATCGACTCGCTGCTGAAAAAGGCTGTCTTTTCAGCCCGCTTCGGCACCGAAAAGCTCTTGCTCTCATCCGACGTGACCAGGGAAAGCCGCATCATCTACAACCGCAACATCCGCGAGCGGCTCAAGGCCATCGCACCCTTTTTGCGCTACGATGAAGACCCCTACATGGTTGTGGCCGACAACGGACGGCTGAAATGGATCATTGACGCCTACACCTACTCCAACCGCCTGCCCTATTCCCGTCCGATCAAGGGGGGTATCAACTACATGCGCAACGCGGTCAAGACGGTTGTCGACGCCTATGACGGCTCGGTTGATTTCTACATCTGCGACCCCAAGGATCCCATCGCCGCCACATACGCCAGGGTGTTCCCGGGCATGTTGAAGCCGATCTCCGCCATGCCGGAAGACATCAAGCGCCACATTCGCTATCCGCACCAGCTGCTGCAGCTGCAGGCCGCCATGTTTACCGCCTATCACATGACCGACCCCAAGGTATTCTACAACAAGGAAAACCTCTGGCAGGTGCCGGCCCTGGGCGAAAAGCCGATGGAACCCTATTACACCATCATGAAACTGCCGGGCGAAAAGACGGAAGAATACATACTGCTGCTGCCCTTCACACCTTCCAAGCGCGACAACCTGGCTGCCTGGCTGACGGCGCGCTGCGACGGCGAGCACTACGGCAAGCTCAGGGCATACACCTTCCCCCGTGACCGGTTGATCTACGGCCCCAAACAGATCGATGCCCGCATCAACCAGGATTCCTACATCTCCCAGCAACTGACACTCTGGAGCCAGCGCGGCTCTGAGGTGATCCGCGGCAGCATGCTGGTCATACCGATCGAAAAATCGCTGCTCTATGTGCAGCCACTGTTCCTGGCCGCCGACAAGGCAGCCTTGCCGGAATTGAAACGGGTGATCGTGGCCTTCAATGACCAGCTGGTGATGGAGGAGAATCTGGAGTTGGCCCTGCAGCGTCTGTTCGGTAAAGGGCGCGCTATCGAAGCGACTGCAGCAGTAACAACAGCAACTGCCCCGGCCAAAACCGGCACGACAGATCTGGCCCGTGAGGCCGGCAGCATCTACGAGCGGGCGATCAGCAAACAGCGCCAGGGAGATTGGGCCGGCTACGGCGAGGAGATGAAGAAGCTGGAGCAGGTCTTGAAGAAACTGGCACGGTAAATCTGACATCAATGATCGATCTGAACGGGGCTGGCATTTTGCCGGCCCCGTTTTTTTCAGCAACCGCTACGGCGTACAAAAAAAGCCCCGAACATTGTTCGGGGCGAAATGGTAAGCAGATAGCATCAGGTTACCCGCTGCCGCTTCCGGAGGAAAGCAATCGCGCGACACCTGTCTGATATTCTTGTCAACTGATCAAAATCAGACCACACCCTGATCAAGCATGGAATCAGCTACTTTTACGAAGCCGGCGATATTGGCGCCGACAACATAGTTGCCCGGCTCGCCATATTCAGCGGCCGCCTTGAAGGCAGCGCTGTGGATCGACTGCATGATGCCTTTAAGTCTTTCATCCACTTCTTCGCGTGTCCAGGAGAGACGCAGGGAGTTCTGTGACATTTCCAGACCGGAGGTAGCTACGCCGCCTGCATTGGCAGCCTTGCCAGGTCCGTAGAGGATCTTGGCCTTGAGGAACACCTCAACGCCCTCCGGGGTAGTAGGCATGTTGGCGCCTTCGGAAACCAGGGTGCAGCCATTTTTAACCAGGGTCTTGGCGGCTTCTTCGTCCAGCTCGTTCTGTGTTGCGGACGGGAAGGCGGCATCACACTTGATGTCCCATGGCTTCTGGCCGGCAACGTATTCTGCGCCATATTTGTCGGCATATTCCTTGATACGGCCGCGCTTGACGTTTTTCAGTTCCATGACGAAAGCCAGTTTTTCTGCGGTGATTCCAGCCGGATCATGGATAAAGCCATCGGAGTCGGACAGGGTGACAACCTTGGCGCCAAGCTGGTTGAGTTTTTCAACGGTGTACTGGGCAACGTTACCGGAGCCGGAAACAACGCAGGTTTTGCCGGCGAAGCTGTCATTGCGGGTTTTCAGCATTTCTGCAGCGAAATATACGTTACCGTAGCCGGTTGCCTCGGGTCTGATCAGCGAACCGCCCCATTTGAGGCTTTTGCCGGTCAACACACCGGTAAACTCGTTGGCAAGACGCTTGTACTGGCCGAACATGTAACCGATCTCGCGACCGCCAACACCGATATCACCGGCAGGCACATCTGTGTCAGCGCCGATATGGCGGGTCAACTCGGTCATGAAGCTCTGACAGAAACGCATAACTTCATTGTCGGATTTGCCTTTAGGATCAAAATCGGAACCACCCTTGCCGCCGCCCATAGGCAGTGTGGTCAGGGAGTTTTTAAACACCTGCTCAAAACCGAGAAATTTGAGTGTGCCAAGCTTTACGGTCGGATGAAAACGCAGACCGCCTTTGTAGGGGCCGATGGCGCTGTTGAACTGAACGCGGTAGCCCTTGTTGACCTGGATTTCACCCTTGTCGTCAATCCAGGGTACCCTGAACAGAATAGCGCGCTCTGGCTCCACGATCCTTTCAAGGATCTTGGCTTTCTGGTACTTGGGGTTTTTCTCAAGCACAGGTGACAATGAGTGCAGAACTTCCTCAACAGCCTGATGAAACTCGGCTTCGCCAGGGTTATTCTTCTTCACGAGCTCAATGACTTCTTTTACGTAATCTGTAGCTGCCACTTCGTCTTCCTCCTTGATTTTTGTTTTAAAACTGCTAATACGTTGCAGTGTGTGCGCATGTTTGTAGCATCTGTGCCAAATTAAGAGTCTATTTTTACAGCAATCAACATGCCATATGGGCACATGTTTATCACCTTGTTTCATTTTGCCCACAAATACAGCAGTTTCGGCGCGCCAACGTTATGCATAGCCACAGGCACACACCAATGAAGTGTCACCTCAAAACACATCTGTGTTACACCGCAGACAACACTTGTGATGTTTTTTTAGGCATCTGCTGTACGATCAGACATCATGATAATTGCTTGCACAACAATGGGGCAGCCTTACGACAAAAGGGGTAAATCATGCGAGAAGCCATGTTTTATGAGCTTGAGGAGAACAACAAGGTACGTTGCGGTCTGTGCCGGTTTGGGTGTGTGATCAGTAACGGTCATCGTGGCCACTGTAACGTAAGGGAAAATCGCGATGGCAAGCTTTACTCCCTGGTCTACGGCAAGCTGATTGCCCGGCACGTTGATCCTATTGAAAAGAAGCCGCTATTTCACGTCATGCCAGGCAGCAGCACTTACTCCATTGCCACCCAGGGATGCAATTTCCGCTGTCACAACTGCCAGAACTACACCATCTCCCAACTCGGCAGCCATGATATCATCCAGGGCAGCCAGCACACTCCCGGCCAGATCGTGTCAGGCGCACTGGAAAGCGGCTGCCGCTCCATATCCTATACCTACACCGAGCCGACAGTTTTCTTTGAATTCGCGCTGGATACAGCCCGACTGGCCAGAGAAGCAGGGCTGGCAAACATATTCGTAACCAACGGCTATATCAGCAAAAATGCACTTGAGACGCTGTCCCCGTATCTTGACGCTGCCAACATCGACCTGAAAGGATTCAGCGAAGAGTTTTACAGAAATATTGTCGAGGCGCGGCTTTCAGAGGTGTTGGACTCCATTATCGAATACCGGCGGCAGGGGATCTGGATAGAGATCACCACCCTGCTGATTCCCGGACTGAACGACTCCGACCATGACCTGGAGGGCATTGCCGATTTCATACTCCATAACCTGGGCGCCAATACGCCCTGGCATGTAACCAGTTTCTATCCAACCTTCAAGCTGACCGATCGCCCGGCCACTCCGGCAGAGACCCTGCGCAGGGCAGTGGAAATCGGCAAGGCAGCCGGGCTGCACCATATCTACGAGGGCAACACCCCGGGGACCGACGGCGAGAACACATATTGTCCGGCCTGTTCTTGCCTGCTGATCAGACGGCGTGGCTTCAGTGTGCTGGAAAACCGTCTGAACCTCGGCGCATGCCCCGATTGCGGCCAGTCTATCGCCGGTGTCGGCCTGCAACTATAGGACCTCCCATGCAATGCAACCGTTCAAGGCACGTTCCCGCCAAATATCAGCAGCGTCCCAACGCCGCTGAGCTGGAGGTAATATTTCTTCACGGCTTACAGCATGCTGGTCGTTTCAGGGCAATTTGCCCACTTGAACCCGATTCCGGCAGCACGCAAACGATCTCGATAAGTTATGGCGATATTTTTTTTCCTTTGCTACACTGCTCGGCCAATGTCATAAAAAGTAAATTGTTATGTTGCATAAAGCACATGTCATATGGTAAGACCATTTTATTTTAAAGTCACATTCAGCCACATAAACTATTAACTCCAAATAGAAAGGATGCGACATGTTTGAGGTTTTGAGTAATACCGTCATTGGCCCTTCACTGCATCGCATGGTGATCAGGGCCCCACGCATTGCAGCCGCGCGCAAACCAGGTCAGTTTGTTATCGTCAGGCTGGCTGAAGGTGAGGAGCGCATACCGCTGACCATCGGCGATGCCAACATGGCCGAAGGCACCATCACCCTGTTTATTCAGGCCGTCGGCGCTTCAACCCGCATGATTGTTGCCACCCCGGTCGGCGGATCGATCCGCGACATTGCCGGGCCTCTGGGCAAACCAACCCACATCGAACGTTGGGGACGTGTGGCCTGCGTGGGTGGAGGCGTTGGAACCGCCGTGCTTTACCCGCTGGCCAAGGCCCTGGCCGATGCCGGCAATGAAGTCACAACCATCATTGGCGGACGTGCTGCCAACCTGATTATCCTCAAGGACGAACTGGCAGCTTTCTCAAGCAAGGTGCTGATAACCACCGAAGATGGCAGCATGGGACGCAAGGGATTCGTTACCATGGAACTGGCCGATCTGCTGGCCGACCCCGCCACCTGCCCCCACGCCGTATTCGCCATCGGTCCCGTACCCATGATGAAGGCCGTGTCAGAGCTGACCAGACCTCAGGCGGTCCCGACCTATGTCAGCCTGAATCCGATCATGATCGACGGCACCGGCATGTGCGGCGGCTGTCGCGTGACTGTGGGCGGAGAATCAAAATTCGCCTGTGTGGACGGCCCAGAATTCAATGCGCATCAGGTTGATTTTGACAATCTCTTTGCAAGACTGGGCACCTATCGCGAACATGAGGCCGCTGATTGCCGCCTGAAAGAGCAGGTGAAATCATGACCACCAAACTGACTGCAAAAGAACGCATGGCCATAGCACGCACCCACATGCCAGAGCTGGATGCGGTTGTACGCAGCCGTAATTTTGAAGAGGTCAATCAGGGGCTGTCACTCGAGGCCGCACTACAGGAGGCCACCCGCTGCATCCAGTGCAAGAACCGCCCCTGCGTGGAGGGCTGCCCGGTTGGCGTATCCATACCGGAATTCATCGACCGGATGGCCGACAATGATCTGCCAGAGGCCGCCCGCATTCTGCAACGGGACAACGCGCTACCGGCGGTTTGCGGCAGGGTCTGCCCGCAGGAAAAACAGTGCGAATCCAAATGCGTGCGCGGGACCAAAGGAGAGGCGGTTGCCATTGGTTATCTGGAACGTTTCGTGGCTGACTGGGCCATGGCCAATCCGGACAAGATGCCGGAGATATCGCTTCCTGCCAGCACAGGCAAGAAAGTAGCCGTGGTTGGATGCGGACCGGCCGGCCTGACCGCTGCCGGTGAACTGGCCCGCAACGGCCACAAGGTTTCCATCTTCGAAGCCCTGCATGATACCGGCGGCGTATTGCGCTATGGCATCCCCGAATTCCGTCTGCCCAAAGCCATCATTGATTCAGAAGTCAACCGCCTGCGCAGTTATGGGGTTGAGATCGAATTCAACGTCATTGTGGGAAAGACCATCACCCTGCCTCAGCTGCGTGATGAGTTCGATGCAGTATTTATCGCCAACGGCGCAGGCCTGCCCACCATGCTGAATATACCGGGTGAAAACCTCAAAGGCGTCTATGCCGCCAACGAATATCTGACCAGGGTCAACCTGATGGGCGCCGGCCGCATTCCTGGAGCCACCACTCCGGTTATAAAAGGAAAAAATGTCGCTATCATCGGCGGCGGCAATACCGCCATGGACTGTGTCAGGACAGCACGGCGCCTGGGCGCGGACAGGGCCATGATCATCTACCGCCGCACCGAGAAAGAAATGCCGGCCCGTCTGGAAGAGATCAAGCACGCCAAGGAAGAGGGGGTCGAGTTCATCATGCTTACAGCCCCGCTCTCCATCGTCGGCGACAAGGACGGTTGGGTTTCGGGCCTGGCCTGCCAGAAAATGGAGCTAGGAGAGCCGGATTCCTCAGGACGCTGCAAGCCGGTGCCTGTGGCCGGTTCTGAATACGAGCTGCCTGTAGACGTCGTCATCAACGCAGTCGGCACTAACGCCAATCCGCTGCTCACAGCAACCGCCCCAGATCTGTCTCTGAACAAGTGGGGCAATATCGTGGCAAACGAAAATGGTATGACCAATCTGGAGGGCGTTTTTGCCGGCGGCGATATCGTCCGCGGCGGCGCAACCGTCATTCTGGCTATGGGAGACGGAAAAAGTGCGGCGGCCGCCATCAACAAATGGCTGGCCGGCAAATAGCATTTCTTCCTGAACCTGCTGTTTGAATCAGAAAAGGCTGCCTTATGGGCAGCCTTTTCTATTGAAAAGATATGTAATAAAATTAGCCTCATGCAAAACGTTATGAGGAAGCCGGGATAATGTGCGTTGAGCTTTTGGGCGAGCGGCAACAACGTAGACCGGCTCCGCAGTAGTTTTGCGAAAATATCAGCTGTCCAGCACCTGCCGCACCTTATCAGCCAGGGTCTGGATGGAGAACGGCTTCTGGATGAAGTTGGTGTCTTCATGAAGGATGCCGTGATCGGTAATGATGTTGCCGGAGTAACCGGACATATAAATCACCTTCAGACTCTTGCGCTGTCTGATCAGTTTTTCGTAGAGGCTCTTACCATTCATCTCCGGCATAACCACATCGGTAAGTAGTAGATCAATGGCTCCATCATGTTCTTTTGACAGTTCCAGCCCCTTAAGCGGGGTTTCAGCCACAAGCACGTTGTACCCCATCTTGCTGAGTACATCGCAGGTCAGCAAACGCACCATATCACTGTCTTCCACAACCAGGATGGTCTCTTCACCCCGCTTGTGTTCCCTGGTCTCCACATACCTGTGTTCTGTTTCGTGGCCTTCCGCAGAAACCCTCGGCAGAAACACCTTGAACACAGTCCCCTGCCCCGGCTCGGAATAGACGTTGATGGAACCGTTATGTTGCTTGACGATACCGTAAACCGTAGAAAGCCCCAGTCCAGTGCCCTTGCCCAGCTCCTTGGTGGTAAAAAACGGTTCGAAGATATGATTGATCGTATCCTTGTCAATACCGTTGCCGGTATCAGAGACAGAGAGCACGACATAACTGCCCGGTGCAATCTCCTGATGCAGGGAGGTATAACCTTCATCCAGTTCCACATTGTCGACTTCAACGAGTAAACGGCCTCCGGACGGCATCGCATCCTGTGCATTGACCGAAAGGTTGACCAGCACCTGCTCGATCTGGCCGGCATCGGCCATCACGAAACAACAATCCCTGGCAATATTTACCTCAATGGCAATATTCTCGCGGATGGTGCTGCGCAGCATATTTTCAAAGCGCCTGATCAACTCGCCCATATCAACCTGCTTCAGCTCGATAACCTGCTTGCGACTGAAGGCCAGCAGACGCTGGGTCAGCCCGCGTGCCCGCACTGCCGCCTGCAGGACACTTTCCACCTGCCTGTGCCGCGGATCTTCTTCCGGGAAACCATTGAGCAGCAGTTCGGTATAGCCCAGGATCGGCGTCAGCAGGTTATTGAAATCATGGGCGATGCCCCCTGCCAGCAAGCCGACGGTTTCCATCTTCTGCGACTGTCGCAGCTGTTCCTCCAACTTGCCCCGCCCTAGATCGGCACGCTTGATCTCGGTAATATCCTCGATAACGCCGTCAACCCACTTGATGCGTCTTTGATCATCAAACTGGGCGGCCCCGGTAATGGCACAGATAACCGGTGTGCCATCCTTCTTCTTCATATTAAGTTCTTTATCCTTGACAAACCCCCGCTCACGGATCTCATCCATATAGGCACGCCGGTCTTGCGGATTCTGGTACAGCACCGAAGCCGGGATATTGAGGAACTCTTCGGCAGAATCGTAACCAAGCATCTTGACCATGGCTGGGTTGGCCTGGATGAAATGGCCATCAAGCTCCGGAGAACTGCGATAGACGCCGATATTGACGTTATCAACCAGAGAACGGTACTTTTCCTCATTCTCGCGCAGTGACAGTTCAATCTGCTTGCGCTCGGATAGTTCCTGTTCCAGGCTGGCAAGAGTCCCCTCAAGCTTTACCGCCATATTGTTGAAGCTTTCCGCCAGGGTGCCCACCTCATCGTGGGTATGGATAGCTCCGGCCACCCTGTGAATATGTTCGAAATCAGGATGACTCATATCCCCGGTGCTGATGTTGGAAACTGCCGTACTAAGCAGTTCCACTGAATTCAAGGCCCGGCGCAACGCCCACCACGTCACCGCAAACAGGATTACTGCGGCCAGCAGAATGACGAAAAAGGCCACCTTCTGGAACAGGAACTGTGCTTCCAGCAATTCGGTTTCCAGCTGCTGGACAATAATGCCCCAACCGTTATCAAGCATGGAAATATGCGATCTCCAACGTTTGCCATCCACATCCACAAAGCTGAACTGTCCCTTGACCCCCTTTCTCAGTGCAGCCACAGGCGGATAATCGCCCAGATCCCTCAATTCACTGACATAGGCATGGTCAGGGTGGGCAATAACCCGATTTTTGGGGCCAACCACATAGGCAAAACCGCTTTTGCCCACCTGGGTGACCCGCACCTGCCTGGCCAGGTTGTCCAGGTCCAGTGAAAACATGCCAACACCGACGATTTCACGCCGGCTGTTTTTGATCGGCTTGGAAAAGGCAATGGCTGAACGATTAACCGTCTTGCTGACCAGTGTCTCATAGGTAACCGGATCACCGCGACGCGCCTTCTGAAACCACTCCCTGTCACTGTAATCCCTCAACTGTCCCTGGTCATTGCGCGCCACATCCATACCGTTGAGATTGGTGGTACTTACCAGATACATATAAGGAAAGGCCGCCCCCATGCTCTGCAGGATGGGCTTCTGCCTGGCCGGTTCCATGCTGATGATGTCCGGAATGGAGACAAGGTTTTCAAGTATTTTCAAATGAATTTCAAGCCAGACGGTTACGGCGGTGGATAGGGTGCGGTTGGTGGAGCTGAGCTGCTGGTTGTAGTTCTGTTCAATCATGGCAACAGCATGATTGCCGATGTATACCGATGCCGAGAGCAAGACCGTCATGGCGGTTGCCAGCACCAAAACCGAAATCCTGGTACGCAGACTGGTCAAGCGGAAAACAGCCTGAACAATTTCAAACAGATTTCTTAATACGCCCATTTAGCAGCTCCCAAGAGATAACAAGCAAGTCGGCCGATTTTATGGCATTTAACTCGGCAGATCTGTAAGAACAGCCCGTTTACAGGATATTTGCGTGTGCAAGTTATATCACTAAATAAAAAATTTCAACACTTATTTGTGCATTGCTGGCTCGCCCTTAACAGTCTGAAAACATTGCAGCAACTGCGATTCTGCAAAACGCTGAATACCCCCTACAGCCCCAGCGGATCCTTGATCTCACGGGCAGGATCAGCCATCAGCCTTTTGCTGCCGCGGTTATTCAGGTATTTGGGCAGCTCCAGGTCAACCTTGACCGGCACCTTCACCCCGGCTGCCACCAACCCCTGACGCAGGTATGCCTCCGAGCGGCCGGCCAGCCGCACACTGTCCCCCAGTACGCGCATGGTTTCAGTGGGGTTATGGAAGCCGATGGAATTTTCCGCACCGATAAACACCAGCCTGTAGAAGGCCTCTTCGTAATTTCCCTTTGCCAGTTCATACAGCTCTTTGTCCACCACCTTGCCGGCGGCCTGTTCCCGATGGGCCAGTTCAAACAGCTTGGCCGCCGTGGCAACGGCGTAACCGGCGCCGATCTTTGTCCATATTTTCAACAACGCCCTTATGGCAGCTGATGCAGTTAGCCTGCACAAAGCCGCTGCCATGTGGCGACAGCCGGATCGGATCCAGTATGCAGCCGATGGTGAAAAAGACCACATCCTTGGTGCCATCGATCCCCTTCCAGAGGAAGTGGTTAAACAGATTGACTTTGGGAAGATGGCAGTCCACACAGCGGATGGAGCGATGCACATTATGGCTCCAGGCGGTATATTGGGGCTGCATGACGTGGCAGACAGCACAGAATTCAGGGCTTTCTGATTTTTCCAGCAGAGCAGGGGGGCCGAATAAAAGGAAAAGGGCGGCGACCAACGCAAGGACATAAAACAGCGTGATTTTTTTTCACAAGCCCTCTGGAGATGCGCATTGCTGGCCCCTGCAGGATTGTCACTCGGTCGGTTGGAATTGTATTGTCATGAAATAGGTTACAGCAGCAATCTGATCAGTCAAACCGTTCTGGCAAGGACTATTTCCCTGCCTTACGCCTTACCGTGACACTTTCGCCTCCGATACCCCAGTTATCGGTATCAACCTCGTCAATCACCACCACTGTGGTGGACGGGTTCTTGCCCAACACATCCACCAGCAGCTGGGTGGCGCCCTTGATCAGCGCGGCCTTCTGCTCGGCAGTGGCACCCTCGCGGGTAATCTTGATATTTACGTATGGCATCCGGCCTCCCTCATCAAAACGTGATTAAAACAGATGGACCGCCATGGGCGCAAAGAATCCTATGCCCCAGAACACCAGCCCCACGATCCCCAATCCGCCGGCAATCCATGTCAGAGCTGCAATGCCTGTAATGATCTCGGCCGAAGCCAGCACGATGGCGATCTGGACAGCCGCCGAGGAGAGTTCGTAATGATGATAGGCCGCCATGGCGACCTTGCGTTTCTCTTCGGCCTGCTTGGCCCGTTCCGCCAGTTCCTTGCGTCCCTCCTGCTTATCCGGCTCAGAGTTATAGCGGTCCGCGTTCTTGTTCCACTTGTCAATCTGTTCCTGCATGACAGCCCTTTTCGCCCCCGCAGCCGTATGGGCGGCCTCCACCTGGGCAGCCTCGGCAAAGGTCTGCACTATTGTCATGCGGATAGTTTTGGCCTGATAGAACGACCACAGGTTGGATGCCTCGATGTTGTAGCTCAGGGCCGACGTCTGGGCGCTTTTTGCAAAGGTCTCGCTGAATGCCAGAAACAGCGCCAGCACGGATATCAGCAGGGCCACCTTCTTGTTAGACGGATCAACGTGTCCGTGTCCTGACATATAATTTTTCCTCCCCTTGAATCAATTGTGATCTCAGACTCTGCCGGATTGATTGAAGTTACAGCTCCCGTTCAACCCGTTTGATCAGGATCGAGTTGAGCACCACCGATACGGATGAAAGCGCCATGGCCAGACCAGCCAGTTCCGGGCTGAGGGTTATGTGAAAAGCCGAAAGCAGACCTGCCGCAACCGGTATGCCCAGTACATTGTAGATCAGCGCCCAGAACAGGTTCTGCTTGATCTTTGACAATGTGACACGGCCAACCCGAATAGCGCGGACCACATCCATCAGGTCATCCCTGATCAGCACGATATCGCCGGTCTCCTTGGCCACGTCCGTACCGCCGCCAATGGCAATCCCCACATCGGCACGGGCCAGCGCCGGGGCGTCATTGATGCCGTCACCAACCATGCCGATCACCATCCCGCTCATCTGATACTCCTTAACCAGGTCCTGCTTGCGTCCTGGCAGCACCTCGGCCTCGAACACATCTACGCCGGCCTGCCTGGCGACGATCTCAGCCACATCCTCATGGTCTCCTGTGATCATGGCCGTGCGGACCCCCATCTGGCGCAACTCTTCCATGGCCTTGCGCGATGTGGGTTTCAGTGGATCGGCAAAGGCAGCCACACCAACCAACACATTGCCTGCAGCCACATAGATCAGGCTCTTGCCGGCGTTGGAGAGGGCAGCCGCCTTTTCGATCAGCGGCTTCATATTGACCTGTTCTTCCTCCATCAACCGTTCATTGCCGACCGCCAGCCTGAAACCGCCGTAGCTGCAGGTAATGCCGTAACCGCCCCGTTCCTCGAAGTCCGTGGCCTGTCCGGGGCGAATCCCGGCATCCGTGGCAGCCTTGATGACCGCCTGGGCCAGGGGGTGATTGGAGTGGACCTCGGCTGTGATCAGGCATTCCAGCAGCCGATCCGGATCAACACCATTGGCTGCGGCCAGATCGGTCATAACCGGTGTGCCGGTGGTGAGCGTGCCGGTTTTGTCCACCAGCAGCACTTGCATGCGGGCAATCAGCTCAAGTGCGGAACCCCGCTTGACCAGGATGCCGCGTCCCAGCGCCACGCCGCTGCCAACCATGATGGCAGTCGGCGTTGCCAATCCCATGGCACAAGGACAGGCAATCACGAGTACTGCCAGCGCAAATCGAAAAGCAGTGACAAAAGGGGCATGCAACAGAAAAAACCAGATCAGAAAGGTCAACAGGGAGGCACAGATCACCGCCGGCACGAACCAGGCCGACACACTGTCAGCAAAACGCTGGATGGGCGCCTTGTCTGACTGGGCCTCCCTGACCATGCGCACAATCTGCGCCAGCATGGTCTCCTCACCGATGCGGGTGGCCTGCACCTTGAGCACACCACTGCGGTTGATAGTCGCACCAGTGACGCGATCGCCGGCCTTCCTGGCAACCGGCATGGATTCTCCTGTGACCATGGATTCATCCACCACGCTGCTGCCCTCGACGATCTCACCATCGACCGGGATCGTGTCACCCGGCCGCACCAGCACCAGATCACCAACCCTGATGCTTGAGGCCGGCACCTCACGTTCAACGCCGTCGGTGAGCAGCCTGGCACGATCAGCCTGCAGGTGCAGCAACTTGTTGAGCGCCTCACCCGCCTTGCCGCGTGCCCGGGCCTCCAGAAACTTGCCCAGCCGGATAAAGGCAATCAGCATGACCGATGTTTCGAAAAAAACCGCCATGCCGCTGCCAAGCAAACCAAAATAGGCCAGCAGTGAATAGAAATAGGCCGCCGAGGTACCCAGCGCGATCAACACATCCATGTTGGCGCTACGCCCCTTGACGGCATTCCAGGCGCCACGGTAAAACGCCAGTCCGGCACTGAACTGGACCGCCGTGGCCAGCACAAGGCCAAGTTGCATGACCGCCCGGTTGTTGTGCAGCCCCATGGTCAGCATCAACGGCAATGCCGCCACCAGCGAAATAATCAGCCACTTTCGCTCTGAGGCATAATCATCGGCATCAGCGGGCCCGCGCTGTTCCACCGGGGTATAACCGGTGCTGCGTACAATCTCAAACAACTGCTGAGTTGTGATTCTCTGCGGATAAAAACTTACGCGTGCCGTTTCTGCAGCCAGGTTTACACTGGCCGCAGACACACCCTGAGCATCCAGCAGGCTTTTTTCCAGCCTGCTGACGCAGGATGCGCAATGCAGCCCCTTGACACCAAAAGAAAGTTCTTCAGTCCCCCCGGCTTCCCCGACCCCGTACCCCAGTTCATTGATACAGTTGTTGATCTCTTCGCGAGAGACGACTGCCTCATCGTAACTGACATGCAGTTCCGATCTTTTGGGATCTGCAACTGCGGAGACAACCCCGGGCAGAAAGCCGACTTCCTCTTCGATTACACCGGCACAGGCGCTGCTTTTCATTCCTGTGATGCTGATAACGATTGCGGTCATATGATAAATTCCCTGGCAGGAAAAGCTATCTGTCAGCAAGTTAAAATGGGATTAGTCCGACTCAGGATCGGTGAATATGGAGTGCGTCTGTCTCATAGGTGAACAGATTGTTAAGCTCCAGCCATTGTCTGACCCGACTGGCAAGAAACTCGTCACGCATTTCCTGCAACCGTTCAAGCTCTTCTGGAAAAAATGAAAGGATCTCGGCGATATTTCCATAAGGACGCGCCCCGTTCAGCAGACCGTCCAGCAAAGGTTTGAGCTCCATATCCTCCACCTGGGCCGCAAAGCGCAGCATGATCTGATTCTCCAAGCTGATATCCAGTGATGGTATTTCCACAAAACGCTCCGCATTATTCTCCATCTGGCGCCAGACGTCTTCGTCATCTAGATTTGCAGGTATGAAAAACACCTCACCGGTGGTTTTGTCCAGAAAATAGACCCTGCCCGGCTCGCTACCGGAAAAAGCATCCAGTAGTTCATCCCAGGCGATTTCAACATTGTGCATGATTGACATTCTATTACCTCTATTGCTTATTGACATATGGCCTAAGTGAAAGCAAAATCCCAGCCATGCGAACCATTTTTCTGGCCGATGCCCACCTTACTGAGCCTTGCGACCACAATTACAAACTGCTGCTTGAGTTTCTGACCAGCCTGGAGGGGAACACGGAAACGCTGTTCATCATGGGCGACCTGTTCGATTTCTGGCTCGGATTTCCATCCCAGCCCTTCACCCAGAACATCCCGCTGCTGGAAGGACTAAAAGCACTGCAGCAGAGCGGATGCCGGCTGGTTTATTTCGAAGGCAATCACGATTTCCATCTTGGCGATATCTTCCGCAGAGAGCTGGGCGCCGAGATACATCCCGGTCCGGCTGAATTCATCCTGCAGGGGCAGCGCCTGTTTCTGTGCCATGGCGACCAGATCAATCAGCAGGACAGCGGCTACCTGATGCTGCGGAGGCTGTTGCACAACCGGCTGGTTGAATCAGCTGTCAGCCACTTTCCCCCTTCGCTTGCCATGCTGATCAAGAATCGGCTGCAACATGCCAGCCGATCCGGATATGCACAGAAATCGAAACGCTGGGATTACCACACGATCATCCGCGAATTCGCCGCCGGGCTTTCCCGGGCAGGATACCAGGGGCTGGTAACCGGCCACTTCCATCTGGATTACTGCGAACAGCTCACAAATGGCTTCACTGTGCTTTCGCTGGGCGACTGGATGGAACGATTCACCTACGGCGAAATGAAGGACGGCCGGTTGATGTTGCGGCGTTTCTGCAACTGAACGGTAAAACTGACCACCGACTACTTCCTGAAGAAGACCTGCAGGGCCTGCTCCCCAACCTGTGACGACTTGATCCGCCACTTGTCATGATTGATAACCAACGCCACCACAGCTATTTCAGGCTTTGCCGCCGGTGCATAGGCAGCAAACCATGAATAATAACCCTTGGGATCATTGCCATTGATCGAACCGGTCTTGGCAGCCACATCAACATGCAGCCTGGGTCGGCCGCGCCTGTCACGGAAGGCCTTGCGGGATGTGCCGGTCGTTACTGTCGTGGAAAGCATGCGCGTAAGCGCTCCAGCGGTCTCGGAGGACACGATCCGCCTCAGCTCCCTGGGCTGCTGGGCACCCTTGACCACACCTGAAGCACTGGTCACGCTATCAGCCAATCGGGGAACCATCATCACCCCGTTGTTGGCAATTGCGGCAATCATACTGGCCGCATGCAGCGGAGATATCCTGACATCATGATCAAGTCCGGCCCCCATCAGCATCAGCCCACGATGATCGGCAGGATCGGACACCCGGCTCTCTTTGAGCGATGTGCCGGGCAACAGCGGTTGATTAAAACCAAACTTGCCGGCACACTCCATCAGTGATGTCTTGCCGGCGACATCGGCTGCAATTTTGCCATACACCGGATTGACCGATTTGCCCATGGCACAGGTCACATCCATGGCATTATTCCTGCCCTTCGGGCTGGGCTCCCAGTAACGCGGATTCTCCGACCCGGCCCTGCCACGAAAGCTGACCACGGTCTGGGGATTGATACGACGGTTTTCCAGTGCGGCAGAAGCAGTGACGATCTTGAACAGCGAGGCCATCGGAAATGTATCGTAATAGGCCCTGGCTGACCAGGAGGGGTCAACCGATGAATAGGAGGTCATTGCCAGGATTCGCCCTGTCCGCGGGTCAATTGCCACAAAAACGCCGTATGGCACCTTGTAGCCGGCCATGAAGTCATGGGCCGTACGCTGCAGTTCGGGCATAATGCTGTAATTGATCGTATCACCGTTGCCGGTCCTGGCCGAAAGTCCTGATCCTGAAGGCATGGCCGCATCCAGTAACAGGACAGCCTGATCGAACGGGTTGACAGCCGGCTGCTTAGCTGCCTCAGCCGTGCGGATTGTTCCCTGAGGCCACAGAGAGAATGTTTTAGCAACCAATCCGGGGCCATACATACAGGCCAGAACGATAAGTGGGGTCAGCAGAAGAACAACGGAGAAAAACAGCAGCAGAACACCCTTCCGGCTTTTACACGGCGAGGATTGCACTGTTGACGGCTGCGCAGAGCTATCCTCGGCAGCGACAAGCCGTCTGTTTTCCCGGCAGGCTTTAGAATCCCCGAAACCGGGAAAGTGTTTTTTGGTGGATAGGTGTTTGAAATCCTGCATACGATTCCGCTGAGTTGAAATTAAAAGAATATACTGCCAATGCGCTTGCGTTGTCAATCAATGCGGCAGGTCATCCACAGTCGGACAGCCGTCTGAAAGCTGCACATCAATCTAAGCTGCATCCGGCAATTTTCGAAAAGACTATGGTTTTGACGGCTTGTTGAGATCATCGTAGAGAGCGATCTGCTCCTCGATGGACAGCTTTTTGCGGCAGCATTTGGCGCGGTTAAGACAAAGCCGGCAGCGGTCGTCCGAACACCACTGGCAGAATGTGCAGTCGGGACAGGGGTGCTTTTTGGGTAGTTCTTCAGTCATCTGATCCTCCTGCCAATCACTTTAGCAAAAAGCAGGTAATCCGCAAATCCAGGACGCTTTCAGTAAACCACATTCCTTTTTACGGCACTACCCTCCAGCAACTGCACAAAGGACCGCCCACTGTCGGCATTGATCAGCAGATAACGCGGCAGACGCATAATGCTGTCACGCTGGGTGGCATGGCGCCGTTCAATCGAGAATGTGGCCACATAGCCGGTTGCAGCCGCCTTTTTCAACAGATGGTCGTCACAGATGCCAAACGGCCATGCCAGCAGGTCAACGCGGCCTCCCAGTTCACTTTCCAGTTTGCTTTTGGATTTCTGCAGCTGGGTGGTCACAAACTTTTCATAATCCGTCGGAGCAAGCTTCCTGCGTTCCCGCTTGAAGTTGGGATGCCAGTAGGTATGTGACTGGATATCAAACAGTCCGGTTTTCTTCAGCGCCCTGAGCTGATCCCATGTCATGGCATACTTGGCGTTGGAAATGGCCGACGGATAGGCAAAAATAGTGACAGGAAAACGGTATTTACGAATCACCGGCAGCATATCACTGTAAACCGACTTGTGGGCATCGTCTTCGACGATCACCACCGATTTGGGAGCCGGCGCCGGTGCCTTGCCCAGATAATAGTCAACCAGTCGCCGCAAGGGGATCACCTTGTAGCCGTTATCGTGCAGATACTTCATCTGCGCTTCAAAAACAGGGGTCTTGATAGTCATGCCATCGGCGACAGTGGCACCGAAACGGTGATAGAGCAGGATCGGCACACGAAAACCATCCGCAGCATGGGATGGGGACACAAACAACAATAACAATGCTACAACCTGAAATAAGCTACGAAACAAGCGTGACATACAACACAACCCTCTCTATCCTTTGACAACGCTTTGATATGATCTTCATCCGACTGGAATCAGTCTTGAAACACAAGCAGGTCTGCAAGCGGACACCACGATCTGCAAGGAAAAATACTGCGTAATTATTAGCACTTGACAACTTTATAACTATATTTTATGAGTAACAGACTGTAGTTGGCGCCTGATCGACCAACAGTCAAGCAGCTTCCCGCCCGGGCGAACTAAACAATATAATCAATCACCCGGATTTGTGCAATCAATAAGAGTGTGAACCTCTGAAATACAGGATACCCGCCATGATCAAGAAAGAAAAATCGGAATACCTCATCCAGGCTGTTTCACACGCTCTCGATCTGCTTGAACAGTTTCAGGGTGACACGGACGAATTGGGTGTCACCGAATTAAGCAAACGGATGAACCTCCACAAGAACAACATCTTCCGTCTGCTGGCCACCCTCGAATCCCGTGGCTACATCGAACAGAACAAGGTGACTGAGAACTACCGCCTCGGTTTGAAAACCCTGGAACTGGGCCAAACCTTCATCCGGCAGATGGGTCTGCTGCGTCAGGCCAGGCCAGTTCTGGAAACAATTGCCAGACAGTGTAACGAAACGGCTTATGTCGCCATCGTCAAGGATTTCAGTAGCATCTACCTGGATGCGGTTGAGACGGACAAGACCGTGCGGGTTGTCACCAGGGTAGGCTGCCGTCTGCCCGTTTACTGCAGCGCTGCAGGCAAGGTGCAGATCGCCTATATGAATTCGGAAGAGCTGGAGAACTACATCAGCACTACCGATTTCAAGGCCTACACACCCAACACCATCACCGATAGGAATGCACTACGTCAGGAATTGCGCTGTGTAGCAGAAAAGGGCTATGCCATCGACAACGAGGAACTGGATCCGGGCGTCAGGTGCGTCAGCGCGCCGATCCGCGACTATACCCGCCGGATCGTTGGCGCCATCAGCATATCAGGACCTTCCATCCGCTTCAGCAATGACCGTATGGAACAGGAACTGATCCCGCTTGTAATCAGGGCTGCTGAAGAGATCTCCGGTAGATTCGGTTTCCAGAAATAGCCACAACGACAGGTCTTTTAAAGGCGGCCAGCAGGCCGCCTTTTTTTGTTTGCCGCAGTGTAGACACGGCTGAACAACATCATAAGGATACCGCCATGCTGATTTACAAGGTTGTAGAACTCAGTACCGTGACCGAGGAAGAGATAGAAAACACCCTCAACGACTGGACCGCCAAAGGGTGGCGTTACGAAGGCATGCAGTTTGCCATACGTGATTCCAGCCGGCGCCCATCCATGGCCTTTGTGCTGTTTACCCGGGAGCAGACCGATGAACAATGACAACACCCTGTATCTGATTGACGGCTCCTCCTACATCTACCGCGCCTATTACGCCATCCGGCACCTCTCCTCACCCCAGGGACATCCCACCAACGCCATCTACGGCTTTATCCAGATGCTGCTCAAACTGCTGAAAGATCATCAGCCAAAACATCTGGCGGTGGTTTTCGATGCCGGCCGGGTCACCTTCCGCACGGAGATCTACCCGGAGTACAAGGCCAACCGCGCTGCCATGCCCGATGATCTGCGCATGCAGATGGAGCCGATCCGCCAGGTGGTGCGGGCCTTCAATATTGCTTCGCTGGAGTTGCCGGGATACGAGGCTGATGACATCATCGGCGCGCTTTCGCGCCGCTTTGCTGCCCAGGGTGGCGAAGTGGTGGTGGTGACTGGCGACAAGGACCTGATGCAGGTGGTCAGTGACCGGATCACCCTGCTGGACACCATGAAGGATAAGCGTTCGGGCCTTCCAGAGGTGCTGGAGCGTTTCGGCGTGGCGCCGGAACTGGTGCCGGATATTCTCGGTCTGGCCGGTGATTCCTCGGACAACATACCGGGGGTGCCAGGCATCGGCGAAAAGACCGCCATCAAGCTGATCACCGAATTCGGTACAATGGAAAACCTGCTGGAGCGGGCAGCTGAGGTCAAGGGAAAGAACGGCGAAAAGCTGCGCGAGTTCCGGGAACAGGCATTGCTGTCCCGCCGGCTGGCCACCATCGAGTATAACCTGCCTCTGGAACTGCCATTGGAAGAGCTGGCGGCCCGGGAGCCGGACCAGGAATCGCTGAATGCCTTTTTCAGGGCGTATGGTTTCAATACCCTGATCAAGGAATTGACCGCCAAATCCACCCTGTCTGCGGACAAATATGTCACTGTTACTACCCCGGAAGAGCTGAATCAGCTCATCGCCAGTCTGGAAAAGGCTGGCGAGTTTGCCGTTGACCTGGAAACCACCAGCCTCAACCCACGCGACGCGGAGATTGTGGGGCTGTCGTTCTCCTGCTGTGACCATGAGGCGTACTACGTGCCGGTGGGGCATGTTGCAAAACCCCATCCCCACCCTAACCCTCCCCTTGAAGGGGAGGGAACTCTCTTTGGCCTGCATGGACCAACGCCGTCTGCTGCCCATCTCCTCCCCCCAGCGGGGGGAGGCCAGGAGGGGAGCGAACTTGCTCTGGGGCAGCTCCCCCGTCAGGAAGCGCTTGCCACCCTGCGTCCCCTGCTGGAAAACCCGGCCATTGCCAAGGTTGGCCAGAACATTAAATTTGACATGCAGGTCCTGGCCATGAACGGCATTGATCTGCAGGGTGTGACCTTCGACACCATGCTGGCTTCCTATGTGCTCAATACGTCCCGCCAGGGGCACGGTCTGGATGCGCTGGCCCAGGAGCACCTCAACCACAGGATGATCAGCTACAACGAGGTCACCGGCAGCGGCAAGTCGCAGATCAACTTCTCCCAGGTGGAGATTGCCGCAGCATCCCGTTATGCCTGCGAGGATGCTGACGCCACCTGGCTCTTGCACCGGAAATTCGCCCCACTGCTGTTGCAAAGCGGGCAGGAGCAGCTCTTTCGCAATATCGAGATGCCACTGGTGCCCATCCTGGCTGAGATGGAGAATTACGGCGTATTGCTGGACCAGGAGATGCTGGCCGGGCTTTCCGCTGATTTTGCCGGTCGCATGGCCGGTCTGGAAGAGGGCATCTTTGCGTTGGCCGGCGGCAGCTTTAACCTCAATTCCCCCAAGCAGATGGGGGAGGTGCTGTTCGAGAAACTGCAGCTGAAAAGCGGCAAAAAGACCAAGGGCAAGACCGGCTGGTCCACCGATAACGAGGTGCTGACCGCACTGGCCGAAGAGCATGAGATCGCCCGGCTGATCCTGGAATACCGTGGTATCGCCAAGCTCAAATCCACCTACAGCGATGCCCTGCCGCGCCTGATCCATCCCCGTACAGGACGGGTGCATACCTCCTACAACCAGACCGTCACCAATACGGGACGGCTGTCATCCTCCGACCCCAACCTGCAGAACATCCCCATCCGCAGCGAAGAGGGGCGCATGATCCGCCACGCCTTCATCGCCCCGCCCGGGCATCTGATCCTGTCGGCCGACTATTCCCAGGTGGAGCTGCGCGTGCTGGCCAATCTCTCCGGTGATCCGGTCTTCTGCCATGCCTTTGCCAATGACGAAGACATCCATACCCGCACCGCCGCCGAGGTGTTCGGCCTGTTCCCGGAGATGGTCACCCCCGAGATGCGGCGTCAGGCCAAGACCATCAACTTCGGCATCATCTACGGTCAGGGGGCCTTCAGTCTGGCCAAGCAGCTGGGCATCGCCCGCAAGACCGCCGAAGAGTTTATCACCGCCTACAAGGAGCGTCACAGCGCTGCCGTGGGCTTCCTGGAGGCCTGCATCAGGGAGGCGGAACAGAACGGCTTTGTTACTACCATGCTGGGGAGGCGGCTGCCCATCGCCGACATTAACAGCAGCAATGGCAACGTGCGCGCCTTTGCCCAGCGCAACGCCATCAACTACCCCATCCAGGGCTCGGCGGCGGATATCATCAAGAGCGCCATGATCCGGGTGGACCGACGTATCAGGGCTGAAGGGCTGCAAAGCCGCCTGATCATGCAGGTGCATGACGAACTGGTCTTTGAGGTGCCGGAAGGTGAACTGCTGCAAATGGAACGTCTGGTGGGGGAGGAGATGTCACAGGCGGTGGAGTCCAAGGTGCCGCTGAAGGTGGATATCAGCCACGGCGCCAATTGGAGTGAGGCCCACTGAAACTACAGCATGGCCTCCTTGATCTTTTGATTCAGACTGACCATGTCAAACGGCTTCTGGATGAAATGCATATCCGTATCCACCCTGCCCTTCTCCTGTATGATGTCGGAGGCATAGCCTGACATGTACAACACCCGCGCATCCGGACGGGATTCGGATATGCGATCCACCATCTCCCGACCGTTCATGACCGGCATGATCACATCGGTCAAAATCAGATCAAAACGATTCTGGTCGTCATCGCATAACCGGATGGCATGCTGCGGGTCATCGGCCACTGTCACCTGATAACCCATGCGAACCAGCATCGCCCGGGTCATGTCGCGTACAGTGACATCATCCTCAACCAGCAGGATCGTGCCGCTTCCATGCACCCGCTGATCCCCGTCGACGCTTTCCGCTGCTACCTCACCTGTAAACCGCGGCAGATAGACATCAAAGATGCTGCCCACCCCTGGCGTACTGGTCACCTTGATAAAACCACCGTTCTGGCTGACAATCCCGAAAATTGTCGCCAGCCCCAGGCCTGTGCCCTTGCCAACCTGCTTGGTCGTGAAAAACGGTTCAAAGACATGCCTGACCACATCCTGATCCATACCATGTCCCGTATCCTGCACCGAAAGCAGTACATATTCGCCCGGACGGGCGTCCATATTGTCACCACACAGTTCCTGGTCGACTAAGACATTACGCGTGCCGACAGTCAGCTCTCCACCGTCCGGCATGGCATCACGGGCATTCACGGCCAGGTTCATGATAATCTGATCCAACTGGGTCGGATCAATCAGTGTCAACCAGAGACCTGCGCCGGACTCCAATATGATCCTGATGTCCTCACCGATCAGACGCGGCAGGGTTTTTTGCATATCACCGATGACCGCATTGATGTTCAACACCTTGGGAGATATGACCTGCTGCCGCGAAAATGCCAGTAACTGGGCCGTGATCTCCCTTGAATGCTCAGCCGCCTTGGTAATTTCGTTAAGCTCCTGCCAGAGCTTGCTCTCCATGGGCACCCCCAGCTTGATCAGTTCGGCATACCCAAGTATGACCGTCAACTTGTTGTTGAAATCATGGGCCACACCGCCGGCCAGCCGGCCGACTGACTCCATCTTCTGGGCCTGGATCAGCTGCTGCATCATGTTGCGCTGTTCAGTCACATCACTTCCAAAACAGACCATGCCGACAACCACACCATTCTCGATGATCGGGTTATTGTGCCAGAAAATGATCCGCTTTTGTCCGTCTCTGGTCTGGATCGGGTTTTCCAGAACTCCAGAACTGCCCTGTCCCCTGATGCAGCGGTATTCATCGTAAATACCGGGAAACAGCTCTTCAGGCACAAGCAGTTCAAACCAGTTTCTGCCGTACAGTTCCGCCAGACAATAACCGGTAACCTTCTCCGCCTCCTGGTTCATCATGGTGACATGGTCTTCCATATCCAGACCGATAATGATCATGTTGGCCGCCCGGATCAGGTTTTCCGAATACTCCTTGGCCGCCACCAGTTCCCTTTCATGGGCGCTGAGTGTTTCAGCCATAACCGACAGGTCTCCTGCCAGCTGTTGAAACTCGCTGATATTGGAAGCGGGTATTTCGCCGTTGCTGCGATCACGGAGCAGTCGTCGGGCATGCGCCGTCAACTCACCGAAACTGGCTGCCATCCTGCGGGACATGAACAGGGCCAGCCCGATCCCCAGCAGCAGAGCTGACACAAACCATACCGCCACAATACCGGCGCTGATCCAGACCGTTCGATAGGCGCGTTCAACCGGCTGGGCCACCAGCACCCCCCACCCGGTCGCAGGGATTGTGACCACACTGCCAACCATCGCCTTTCCCTCAAATTCGAAACGGCTGCTGACCGGAGTCATGGATCCCAGCCCGTCCCTGATAACCGGGATATTGCTGATATCAAGCAACTGGGCAGTAAATCGCTCCTCATTGCCGGCAATCACCCGTCCCTTCTGATCGGTTACAAGCATCAGCGCCTCAGGCTTGACATTCAGTTCCTGCAGAAAGCGGGTCAGTTCCTGCATGCGTATTTCACCAATCAGAACCATGCCGCTGGAGGACAAGGCATAGGCAACCGAAAGCCCCCTGCTGACAATCGAAAGAAAACTCTCCGACCAGGCTGGACGGCCACCCCTTTTGACCTGGCTGAAAATGGCGGAACCAGAGATATCAAGTCCATACAGTTCATCCACAACCACATTGACTCCGGACGCAACACTGGCAACCCTGATCCTCCCCCGCTGATCAGCAACATAAAGCGCGCTCAGGTTATCCGAGGCCTTCAAATGGGCATCCAGCACCTCCCGCATATGCTTCGGCTCACCACCGTGCTGATATGTATGAATACTGCCTCCCACTGCAACCCGGGCCGTGGTCAGATAACTGTTCAACTGTGCTTTGACTGACATGGTCAGCTCCCGATTGCGCGCCTCGATGTCGGCATACATCTGGGGCAGCAGCCAGAACATGCCCAGCATTGCCAGCAGTACAAACGGCAGTGCGCTGGCCAATATGGACTGGCGTGTAAGGATATGTCGCAGGGAGTGGGTCTGCATTGATTACTCCAAGGTCACAAAACGTCCATGCCTGACAACACCCACAAATGATTTGCGATTGGCGTCACCAAACCTGTCGATCTGCAGCACCTGCTGGAGCCCCTGGAAATGCCCCAGCCGGATAATGGCCTGCTTGAGGGTTTCCCCGCCATTACGGGCCGCCTCGGCGTCCATGGCCACGTTTGCGGCCTCATAACCGGCCAGGCTTGCAAATCCTGGGTCACGGCCAAAGCGTTCCCGGTATAGCTTTAAAAACAGCCGGTAACGCTCCGATTCATCACTGCGGTTCATCATCTGGGCCATATGCACCCCCTCCGAGGCGGCGCCGGCCAGCTCGATATAACGACCCGTGGCAGACCATTCGGAAAGAAAGATATCCACTGCCGCCTGTTTGCGCACATACTGGCTGATCACGGCAGCATCGACAGCATTGGCCACAATCAGCACCATATCAGGCCGGTGTCTAAGCAGCGCGCTGACAAGTTTACTGAAGGCGGGTTTGCGCGAGGAATGATAACCCTCGGCAGCAAGCATCTTGCCCCCCAGCGGACGAAAATGCGTGCTAAAATCACGCAGCCAGCTTTCCGTGTAGGATCTGTTATCCAGATCAAAGAGAGCCACAACCCGTCTGTAAGCGAGCTTTTCAAAGGCAAAAACAGCGCTTTTACGGGCATATACCGAGGTGTCGGCCATAACGCGCACAAAGGGGTCATCCTTGCCGGTCAGGCCGGCAGTAGTGACAGTCGGGCTGAGCAGGATACTGGCAGAGTTATTGACGCGCGGGATCATGACCATGGCCATGCTGCTGGTAGCCGGACCGATGATGCACTCGATCCGCCGCCCGATCAGTTCGTCCACCACTTGCACCGCCTTTTCTTTATGCTGGCCGTCATCCATGATGACCAGATTCACCTTGCGCCCGTTGACCCCGCCGGAGGCATTGCGTTGTTCAACCGCAAGCATGGCGCCGTTACGACTGGCAATCCCCAGATCGGAGGCAGCTCCGGTCAGGCCGCCGACAAACCCCATTTGCACAGGGCCGGGCCGGCCGAAAATCCATACCAGCAAGGCTATCAGCAGACAGATACCGCTGATTATGGCGCCAATCCTGTAACGCATCCCGTCTCCCGCATCCTGAGATGTTTGACTTGCCTGAAAAGCTATTGGTGAATTTGCTCGGTTATTGTTTAACTATAGCTGCTGAAAGGCTTATTGCAAGGCAGGCAGGTCGATGATTGGGGGAGATTACAGACTAACGTGGGAAAGACTGCTACTTTTCGAGGAGCTCAACACTGGTGACAACCTCGCCGCGCAGATTGCCAAGGTGTTTGGATTTCATCAGCCTGCGGGCCTCATTGCGCCCTTTGAGGTAATAGTCGCATGCAGCCAGCATCAACGCCTTGGATATGCGCTGCACATCGCGCCGGGAAGGAGATGGGATCAGCCACATGCTGGGGTTATCCGTAAAGGCGACATGTTCTGCGTTGGCCATCCAGATCAATGACCTGTTGCCAGAAGGAAGCAGCGGAAGAATCTCCCGACGGGTTTCAGCCGGCATGCTGCGGCCGTCCGGCCCTTTCTGCTCATCCCTGGAGCCGCTCAACAGGATCAGCGGCCGTTTAATCGAGCGGTAACTCTCCGGGCCGAAGAATTTGGATCCGGGACCCGGCGGGGACATGGCCATGGCAAATGTCACCCGACTGTCACCCATCTCGGCCGCCAAGCCCTTGCCCAGGCCGATCCGCGGTTTTAGATGGTCAACAATCGGTCTGGCACCGGCCACAGCCATCGCTGTGTAGGCACCAAAGGAATGCCCCATGACCGCAATCTTGCCAGTATTGATCCTGCCGGCCAGTTCCTTGTGTGACTTGTTCCATGCCACCAGCGTATCAATGGCAAAGCGGATATCACCCGGCCGCTCCAGCACGGCAACCGCATCGGTGGTAATACGTTGCATGGCTTCCCGCATGGACTCGCCACCGCCGGCGCGGCTCATGTAGAACTTGACCGATGTACTGCTGCTATCCACATGTTCCACACATACGACCGCATAACCGTGGCTGGCCAGGTATTCCGCCTGATACAGATGGGAGTCCCAGACCCCGCCCGCACCGTGTGAGATGATCACCAGCGGATAGGGGCCCCCATAGCGGGGCAGATGGAGCTTCAGCCCGACCGGACGATCCTTGCGCCGGGTATCCTTGAGTTTGCTGAATTCAAGGCTGCGGATGGCATAGGGGCCCGAACGTTCGATCACCACCGATTTTTCATGTGGGTGGGCAGCCGTTTTGGAACGGGCCTCCCCAGCGACAGGCAGCAGCAATACGCCCAGCGTCGCAAGAGCTGTCAGCATCAGCAAAATGGTATTGAATGCGGAATTACCCCTCAAGGAATCACCATGGACAATAAAAAATTGATATGGACTGCACAAACATTTTGTTATGATGCAACCACATCGGCAAATAGTCAAGCACGCCGCCGCAAAACGGCTTTCCGGATCAATCCGTACCAGACAGAGGCCGTCCACCATGCACACGGAAACACTTCAATGCATCGTATTGTCCACCATGGACTATGGCGACAGCGATCGCATTGCATCCCTGTTCTCGTTGGAACACGGCAAAATCAAGGGTTTTGCGCGCAGCGCCAGGAAAAGCCGCAAACGCTTCGGGGCCGCCCTGGAAAGCTTCGCCCGCATCGATGTCCAGGTCAGACTTAAAGAAGGGTTGTGTTCCCTGCAGCAAGCCGGGATCAGAAACATCTACCCGCAGATCCGCAGCAACCTTGATTGCATCGCTCTGGCTCTCTATGCCTGTGAGCTGACGGATGCGATCACGCCTGAAGGGGTGCCGTTGCCCCGCCTTTTCAGACTGTTCAGCGCCTATCTGGATCGGATGGACAGCACCGGGGCCTCGGAACAGGACCGCCGTTTTTTCGAGATCAACCTGCTCAACATCCTGGGATACCGTCCCACGCTTGAGGAGTGCGCCAGCTGTGGTACTATTTTTGGAAATTCCGGGGCCGTAATGGCTGCTTGCGGTCAGCTTTCCTGCCGCAATTGCCGTGACAGTGGTGCCGTAATCAGTCATGCCGCGCTCCGCTTCCTGCAGGGTTGCCTCAGAACCGGCACCTTCGGACTGCTGGCAGCCGACGCAGAGTCCCTGTCTCAAGCCGGATCGCTGCTGGATGCAGCCATTGCACACCACACAGGGCGTCAAATGAAAAGCGCAGATTTTCTGCGCCAGTTATCTGACCATGGCAATATCCGGACTTGAATGAAAAGGAGAAATCAGCTCGATGAAACCACTGTACTGCCGCCATATCGCCCTGCCGCTCCTGTCTGCGCTGTTGATAGCTGAAATTGCCCTGGCCGCTCCGGTTGGTCACGAAATCGACACCCGGGAGTTGTCCAGTCCCCCGGCCGCCTCCAGAAAGGCGCCGGCAACAGCACGCAGCAGGATTGAAATCAACCTGAATGAACTGCGGGCCGAACTGGCCGGCAAGAAGAAACCACGCCGCCAGCAGCACAAGAAACGGGCTGCACCCGCAAAGGCTGTGGCAACTGCAGAGGGTGGCAGCAGCCGCTATACCATCAAAAGCGGCGAGCATATCAGCCTGATCCTGGTCAGGCATTACGGGTTGAAGGAAACAGAGGCCTACAAACTGCTGCCGGAAGTACTGAAACTGAACAACCTCAGCGACGCGCGCAAGGTGCCGGTCGGCAGGACACTGGTGATTCCGCTGCCCGCGCCCGGCACAACCGTTACAACCAAACCATCAGCCGCCCCAGCTCCGGGCACCACTGTTCAGCCAGCGACTGCCACAACAGTCAAACCTGTCGACGCCTGCGCCTTTGCCAGGCAAGCGCTGAACAGACTGGGGCTTACTGCAGCGGGCGCCCCCACGGACACACCAAACTTCAGCGCCTCATACCGGGGGATCACCGCCAACCTGGTCTGTGCCCCGTCAGCGGCAGAGCTGATCACCTACCAGCGTCTGTCCGCCGTACGCGATGAACAGTTGATTGTGCTGCAGCCCACGGACAAACCCGAAGCTACGATCGAACAATTAGGGCATCAGCTGGGACTGACCTATCGCGCGTCCGGCGACGGATACATCTTCACCCTGACCGGAGCGGACAACCAGCAGCAGGAAATCCGGATCAGCAACCAGTAACCTGAATAGTTTCCATCCGGAAACTCCGGATGAGAAACTATTGGTTTCCGATTTGGAAAGCGGGGATTTTTTCTCCTGGCAAGAAAATCAAGGTTTTGTGCGGAGGCGTACACAGGTACGCCGCACAATCAAAACCGAAGATTGACGCCGCCAGGGGGAAAAAGCAACCTTTCCGGATGGAAACTGAATAGTTTTTTTGGATAACCCCACAGACGCGCGGCCCGGGCCGCCAAGGAAAGGCAATATGAAAAACGAACTGTATTTGGGCAGCATGTCACCCAAGGTAACCGAAGAAGATATCATCAACCTGTTCAAACTGGTCGGCACCGTCACCTCGATCCACCTGATCAGGGACGCGATCAGCGGTGATTTCAAGGGATGCGGCTATGTGCGCATGGCCACCATAGCCCAGGCCAAAGACGCCATCGAGACCCTGGACGGGGCTCTTCTGATAGACAAGGTGATTACGGTGAGCGAGGCACGCCCCAACCCGCAACTGCACAAACGGCCACAGGCCAAAGGACGCCGGCCGGCCGGCCCGGGCGGAGCGGGCAGCAGCCGCCCGCCGAAGGGGAAGAAATAGGCGACAAACAGGGACTGGTGACCGTGGACTGGTAAAACCTGAATGCCGAAAAGTAAAGTCATACGGAAAAGCTGGTCTCAGGCAGAGTAATAAAATGCACTGCCCCCGGTTTTATCTACCAGGGGCATTTTTTATCTACGGTTTTGACTGTTCCTGTAACCCGCCAGGTTTAAGAAACTGACAACTTGTCACCTTTTCACATAATCGTGGCAGGCATTGACGAAGCGCGGCGCAATGCCGCTGTTGCTGCCGAAATGCAGGTGTACGTAGGAAGCCAGGCAGTTCCCTGCCCGGTACCCCTCCAGCCCCAGTTCCCGGCCTGGCCGGGTCATGCGGTAGCAGCGCTCAACCTGTTCCGGCATGGGGCCGATTTCGGAATAATGAAATTCATGTCCGCGGGCGCATGCTCCGGCCGGTGCGATGGCTGTGTCGGCCTGCAGTTCCACCTGGCGGTATCCCAACGCCTTGCGCTTGGGCAGCATGCGCGCCCGCACGGGATAGATGCCGGCAAAGTCCGCGGCTGGTACACCTTCCGCCGCCTCCATCCCTTCCGTCAGATAGATGAATCCGCCGCATTCGGCATAGACCGGCATCCCCGACCCAACAGCAGCCCGAATGGCCCGGATCATGGAGCGGTTGCCAGCCAGCCCTTCGGCATGCAGTTCGGGGTAGCCCCCCGGCAGGTAGATACCACTGATATTGTCAGGCAGGGCGGTATCATGGAGCGGTGAAAAGGCAACCACCTCGGCCCCGGCCTCGCGCAGCAGGCGCAGGTTGTCCTCGTAGACGAAGCAGAAGGCGGCATCGCGGGCAACGGCAATGCGCACTGGCTTTGACACCTTGTCAATCCTGACACCAGTTAGTGGCGTTTCAACGCATGGGTGAGCTGTTTCCCCGACTGGGGCAATGATTTTGAGCTCTGACAGTCCATCCATATCCAGATGCTCTTCACACATGGCAATCAGATGATCCAGGTATTCCGGCGGCAGCAGGTTCTCCTCGGCCATGACCAGTCCCAGGTGGCGCGACGGTATCTTCAGTGATTCATCCCTGGGTACGCAGCCCAGTACCTGCACATCCGGCAGCGCATCAGACACGGCCTTGCGCAACAGCTCCACATGGCTGTCACTGCCGACGTTGTTGAAGATCACGCCCGCCAGCCGCACCCTAGAATCAAATTCAGCAAAGCCCTTCACCAGCGCGGCGGCGCTGGCGGCCATGCCGCGCACATTGACCACCAGCACCACCGGCGCACCGGTATGGGCGGCGATCTGGGCACTGCTGCCGTCCATTGTGGAAGCACCCAGGCCATCAAACAGCCCCATCACCCCTTCGATCACGGCGATGTCCGCCCTTGCAGCATGGTGATGGAATGTCGAGGCAACAAAGCTGCCGGGACACATCCAGCCATCCAGGTTAATGGAGGGGTGGCCGGTGGCCAGGCTGTGGTAGCCGGGGTCGATAAAATCCGGACCGCACTTGAAGGCGGCCACCTTCATACCCCGCCGTTTCAAGGCCGCCATGATCCCCAGAGAAATGGTGGTCTTGCCGCTGCCGCTGTGGGGCGCGGCGATCAAAAAACCTTTCATGCTCACCTCAGGCTCCGTCTGGAGCCGCCATAATGAAATAAACCGATCAGATTGAATTCGTCCTTGGCGTAACCTTTTGGGAAAGCCCCCATCGGGCCGAGCTGACGCAGGGTTCTGACCACCTCGTCATCCAAAATCTTGTAGCCCGAGCTCTGCAGCACCTGAACCTTGGTGATCTCGCCTTTGCGGTTAAAGGTGATCTTGACCGGGGTGGTGCCCTCCAGACCAAGCCTGACCGCCTCGTCCGGGTAACGCCAGTAGAGATATACAGCGCTTTTAAAACGGGTCAGAAAGGAGCCGAACAGGTCGTCATCCGTATTGAGAAAACGGGTACTCCCCTCGGCCACCTCCTTTGCGTACTTGCGGCGATAGGTTTCCTCCAGACCTGCCAGCCGGGAGGAGGATGGCGCGGTCCGTGAGCGGGCCTGTGCCAGCCGTTGTTCGGAAGCCACCTGGGAACGGGACTTCAACAGACCGGAAACCGGCGAGGCAGGGCCGGATGCTGCCGGCCCATCACCCGGACTTGCCGGACCTGCCCGGCGCGGGCCCGATGGGCGCCGCCCCCAATCAACGGCATCGCTGCCCCGCGGGGCGGTCTCACGGGGCACCCGCACCCGTTTTTCCGCCTTGCGTGAAGCCTCGCGCCTGATCTGCGGCTGCGCCTTCAGCACCGGCATGTCTTTGATATCGATAAACACCGGCGCAGTGGTCAACTGGGGCTGTCCGGCCGGCAGGTACACCACCAGGGCAAAAACGGCGATGTGCAACAGCACGGAGAAAACCAGCAGATAAACGAATGATTTTTCGATGAAACGGTCTGATCTCAAGTCAGGTTGTCCGAAACAGCAATGCCTGGGATGTCACACTTGCCTGCGGTAATGCACAAAGTAGATCTGCTTGCCCTCAGCCATGAATTTCATCATGTACTTGGAAAGTGGGTACTGGGGCCGCTCGTGACGATACAGATCGGGCGCCAGCACGTTTTCAAATCCGGCCAGCGCTGGCATCATGCCAGCCACGTCCAGACCGTAATCGTCGAAATCAGTGGCAAAATGAAAGTCCACACCAGCCCGCATGTATCCGGCCAGAAAGCTGACAAATTCGGCGTTGACCAGCCTGCGCTTGCGGTGACGCAGCTTGGGCCAGGGATCGGGGCAGTTGATCACCACCGCCACCAGGGAGCCGGGCGTTATGCAGCGGGTGATGAAACTGCGGGCCTCGTCGCGCACAACCCGCACATTGTCCACGCCCTGACGGTCAAGGCGCTTGCAGGTCTTCAGGCAACCCTTGTTGTAGTAATCCAGGGCGATAAAATTCCAGTCCGGATGCAATAGCGCGGTCTGGGCGATAAAATCACCATTACCGCAACCGATTTCCAGCGCCAATGGCTGATCATTACCGAAGACCTGCCGCCAGTCCGGCATCTGCTCAATAGTTTCCGGTTCCATGAACCGGGGGGAATCAATGGGAATAAGCTCCACGTCTGCTGCCTCTTTCAGAAAGATAATCGCAGTAAATTATCATAACCGGACAGGATTGGCACCGCTTTTTACGTCACAGCCGATGCACAGGGAATGCACTATCGCGGGCAAGCAGAGCTGCAGCACAGAAGCCGTTATTTTTATTAACAATTCGATGGCATTATGCTATAGCAGAGCAAAGAAAAGATTGGATCCGGGTCGCACCTGCTGCAGTTGCAACCGGCTCACCTGACCACAACCTGACCTTTCCGGGAGCTCATTATCAAAACACCGCACGGCAATCTGTCCGGCTTGAAACAGAGCCAGCTCAACGCGCTCGAACGACTCTACCGCCGGCGTGTGCCGGCGAACGAATTCTGCACACCTGAACTGGCAACGAGGCTGGTGGAACTTTCACTGGAAATCAGGCGCCAGCTCGGCATCCTGGTCAACCGGCAGGGGATTGTGGAATATGTGATCGTCGGTGACGAACGGGGGCTGGTCATACCGGAACTGCGCGATTATCCCCTGGGCAAACGTCCGCTGCGTGGACTCAGGCTGATACACACCCACCTGCGCAACGAAGAAATCACCGAAGACGACCTGACCGACCTGTCGTTGCTACGGCTGGACCTTTTGGCAGTACTTTTCGCCTGGGCAGGCAAAAAGCAACTGGCCACACAGCTGGCCTGGCTTTCTCCGCTCGCAAGCGGTCCGAGTACGGTTGTCAACCCGGTCACACTGTTTGAAAAGGTGGGGCTGGATTACACCCATTTCATATCCGAGCTGGAGGCCGATCTGGAACGCAACATGGCCGCCAGGGTCAGCGGGCCTGCCGCGCTGGAGCGCGCCATCCTGATCTCGGTTACCGTCGAAGGCACCCGGCATGACGCCGAGGATTCGATCATGGAACTTAAGGAACTGGCCCGCACAGCCCGCATCGAAACGCTGGACGAATTCATCCAGCGGCCACGCAGTCTCAACCCCCGTTATGTGATGGGTGAAGGCAAAATGCGCGACGTTGTCATTCGCGCCCTGCAGCACGGCGCCACCATGCTGGTCTTTGACCAGGAGCTGACTCCGGCCCAGGTGCGTTCCATCTCGGCCATGACCGAACTGAAGGTGATCGACCGCAGCCAGTTGATCCTGGATATCTTTGCCCATCGCGCCAGAAGCCTGGACGGCAAGGTGCAGGTGGAACTGGCCCAGTTGAAGTACCTGCTGCCGCGCCTGACCGGTCGGGGCGTGCAGATGTCCCGTCTGATGGGGGGCATTGGCGGGCGTGGGCCGGGTGAAACCAAGCTGGAAATCGACCGCCGCCGGATCCGTGACCGCATCGCCAGCCTGGAACGGGAACTGAAAGAGCTGTCCCGCGGGCGTAACCAGCGCCGACGCCAGCGCGTCAAGGCCGGTGTGCCGATCATATCCATCGTCGGCTACACCAATGCGGGCAAATCCACACTTTTGAACGCGCTGACCAAGAGCAGCGTGTTCACCGAGGACCTGCTCTTCGCCACCCTGGACACATCCACACGCCGGCTCCGTTTTCCGCGCGAGCGGGAGGTGATCATCACCGACACGGTCGGCTTCATCCGCTCCCTGCCCAAATCACTGCTGGGCGCCTTCAAGGCCACACTGGAGGAACTGCAGGATGCCGACCTGCTGCTGCATGTGGTTGATGCTGCCAATCCGCGTTTCGAGACCCAGATTGAACAGGTCCAGACTATCCTGGATGAACTGGGACTGTCCGCTAAAGCACAGCTTTTAGTCTTCAACAAGACCGACCTGCTGACAGAGATGAAGAAAAAGGATACTATCGGCTTCCTGAAGGTCAGGCAGTTGGCCCGCACCCGCAAGGCCATCATGGTTTCCGCGCTGGACCGCAAGAGCCTGGGAGAGCTGATCGAAGAATTGCAGCGCCGTTTCTGGCCGGATGAAAACACTGAACTTGAACCTTGAACTCTAAACCCTTTTGAGGGGAACACACATTGGCCCAGAAAACCATAGAAGAACTGATCCAGAAGCAGAAGCTGATCGAGTCACTGGTGCACAGACAGAATATCCCCCGTCAGGACCTGGTCGAATCGGTTGTGCACCGCCAGCATCTGGCCGAACTGCGGGAGTTGCTGACTCAACTCGACAATGCTGAAACCGCCTCCATCCTGGACAGGCTGTCCGAAGAGGATGCCCTGCTGGTCTGGGGCCAGGTCGACGAGAACCGTGCCGACGACATACTCTGCGAACTGTCGGAGGACCGGCGCGACATGCTGGCAACCCAGGGCGGTCCGGTCGAGACCCGCAGTATCATCAACGCCTTTGAGCTGTCCGACGGGCGCCTGCGTCAGATTCTGATCACCAGCACAGCCGATCTGGAAGGAATCAGACCGATCTGGATCGACCTGGTTGACGCCACCAAATCCGATAGACTCTGGATCGGTGAACATTTCGGGCTGGAGCTGCCAGACCCGGAAGACCTGACCGACCTGGAATCCAGCGCCCGTTTCTACGTAAAGGACAATGGTGAAATCCACCTGCACTCCGACTTCCTGCTGGATCAGGAGGGTACCTCAGGCAACGTGCCGGTGGCGCTGATCCTCTACCGCGATGTACTTTTTTCGGTGCGCCAGGAGGAACTGCCGGTCTTCCGTCTGCAGCGTCTGCGCGCCCGCATCCAGTCCGGCTGGGTGACAGACGGCATGGACATGCTGCTGGATCTGTACGCGGTCAATGCCGAGTATTCCGCCGACGCGCTGGAGGATATCTACGCCGCGCTGGGCAAGGTTGGCAAACAGGTGCTCAGCGAAACCATGACCGACGTGGAGGCGGCCCGCATCCTGGCCGCCATCGCCGAAGAGGAGGATCTGAACGGTCGCATCCGCCGCAACCTGATGGATACGCGCCGGGCAGTAACCTTCCTGATCCGCCGCAAGGTACTCAGCAGCGAGCAGTTCAACGATGCCAAACAGATCCTGCGCGACATCGAATCGCTGGACGGACACACCTCCTTCCTGTTCGACAAGATCAACTTCCTGATGGATGCCACGGTCGGTTTCATCAACATCAA
>DAONZY010000019.1:0-20009 GCA_035407085.1 Deltaproteobacteria bacterium
ATCAAATATCGCCTGAACAGCCGATCACAGCGGGGTGACCATTCTCAAGAGATGCCTCTTCATTTCCGGATTATTGCTGCTTTCCCTTACCAACGCCTATTCCGCCCCACCGCCCGATGCCGGCACCCTGCTGCGTGAACAGCAAACGCCGCGCAAGCCCCTGCCGGATCGCCTGCCCGAAACAGATGAAACCCGTACCGAACCTGCCACACAAGCTGACACTGGCGCTACTGTACTGGTAAAGGGCTTTACCTTCAGGGGTATCGACGGGATGGCCACAGAAGCAGAGCTGCAGGCGCTGCTCCAGGATGCCATCGGTCTAAAAATGGACATAAAAGGGTTACGGCAACTGGCGACGAAGGTCACCGCCTACCTGCGCAGCAAGGGCTTTTTCCTGGCACGCGCCTGGCTGCCCAAACAGGACGTCACCTCCGGCATGGTCCAGATATCCGTCATCGGCGGCCGTATTGAAGGCATCCGCATGCAGATCAGAGATCCGCATCGCATCAGCGCAAGCACCCTCAACGGTATCGCCGGGGCTGACCTGAAAAAGGACCTGGCCCTGCGGGAACAGCAGCTTGAAAGGGCTTTGATGCTGATGAACGACCTGCCCGGCATCACCGCCCGCGCCACACTGGAACGGGGCAAAACCTACGGAACCACCAATGTGCTGATCGATGCCAATGAGGGCCCACTACTAACCGGCGCCATCTCGGCCGACAACTTCGGCAACCGCTACACCGGCGCCTGGCGCGGTACCGGCAGCATCAGCGTCAATGATCCCCTCGGTATCGGCGACCAGCTTTCCCTGCTGCTGACCGGTTCGGAAGGGCTGTTTCAGGGGCGGGCCGCCTACAGCATCCCCATCGGCCGCAGCGGACTCAAAGGTTTTGTATCCTACACCGGGCTGTATTATGAGCTGGGCAAGGAATATGAGTCGCTCAACGCCTACGGCCATGCCAACAACATCGGCGCCGGCCTGACCTACCCCATCATCCGCAGCCGCAATTTCAGCCTGTGGAGCAATCTCAACTACGAATACCGCATGCTCGACGACTTCGCCAGCGGTGCCATTTCCAGAGACCGGGATATCCACTCCGGCACCTTCGACCTGTCGGCCAACAGCTATGACCGCTTCGGCGGAGGGGGACTGAGCAGCCTGCGTCTGGCCATCACGGCCGGCGACCTGAAGCTGGGCGTGGCAGCCGATGCCCAGACAGACGCGGCAACAGCGAAAAGCACGGGCAGCTATTTCAAATTCAACTACACCGCCGCGCGGCTGCAGCGCATCGTCAACAACCTGGCCCTGTTCCTGTCCGCCAGCGGACAACTGGCCGGCGGCAACCTGGACTCTTCCGAAAAATTCATCCTGGGCGGCCCCAACGGCATCCGTTCCTATCCGGTCGGTGAGGGGGTCGGCGACGAAGGGCACGGCCTGACCGCCGAACTGCGCTACGACATCCCATTCAAGAGTGTGATCGGTGACCTGCAACTGGTCGGTTTCTTTGACACCGGCAATGTCACCGTTCACAAGGACAACAACTGGGCCAACTCCGTCAACAGCGCCACCGGCAGGAACAACTACTGGCTGAGCGCCTCCGGATTGGGGTTCAACCTGACCAAAACCGCCCGCTATGCCCTCCGAGCCACCTGGGCCCATGCCATCGACAGCAATCCGGGGCGCAGCACCAGCGGCAAGAATGCCGACAACTACGCTGAAGACAACCGCTTCTGGCTTCAGGCCACGGCCTGGTTTTAAGGGGGGACGCCATGAATAAAGCCTATCGACTGATCTGGAACAGGGCCAAACAGGCCTGGGTTGTTGCCGCAGAAACCGTAAAGCACCGCGGCGCACTGCCAGCAGCGGCTGTTATTTCAGCATCCCTGCTGGCCAGCCCGGCCCTGGCGCTCGACCCTTCCGCACTGCCCACCGGCGGCCAGATCACCGCCGGCAGCGGTAGCATTGCCCAAAGCGGCAGCGCCATGACCGTCACCCAGAGCAGCCAGCAGATGATCGCCAACTGGTCCACATTTAACATCGGCCAGAACGCCTCGGTGGCGTTCCAACAGCCCAATGCCGCCGCAGTTGCCCTGAACCGCATCGCCGACCAGAACCCCAGCCAGATCATGGGGCGCCTGAGCGCCAACGGCCAGGTCTTCCTGCTCAACCCGTCCGGCATCATCTTCGGCTCCACGGCCCGGGTAGATGTGGGCGGGTTGGTGGCCTCCAGCCTGAACCTGACCGATGCCAACTTCCTGGCCGGGCACTACAGCTTTGAGAAATCCGGCACAGCCGGCTCTATCATCAATCAGGGCATCATCAACTCCGCCAACGGCGGTTATGTGGCCTTCCTAGCCCCGCAGGTAAAAAACGAGGGCACTATCACCGCTAATAATGGCAGTGTGGTCATGGCCGCCGCTGACAAGGTCAACCTGGACTTCACCGGAGACGGTCTGATCAGCTACAGCGTGGAACAGGGGGCAGTGGACGCCCTGGCAGAGAATAAAGGCTTGATCAAGGCTGATGGTGGCATGGTCGTGCTGACGGCCAAAGCGGCTGACAGCCTGACCAGCGCGGTGGTCAACAACGATGGCGTGATTGAAGCCCGGGGCATAACTGCCCAGGGGGGACGCATCCTGCTGGATGCCGAAGATGGCATGACCACTGTTACCGGAACACTGGACACATCCTCGGACACGGCAAATGGCGGCCGGATCGTTGCCAGCGGCGAGCGGGTTTGGGTCAAGAACGGCGCACTGCTGACCTCATCCGGCGCAACCGGCGGCGGCGAGGTGCTGGTCGGCGGCAGTTGGCAGAACAGCGACACCAGCGTACGGCAGGCTGTCGGCACTGTCATTGAAGCCGGCGCCAGGCTGGAGGCCAATGCCACCGACAGCGGCAACGGCGGCACAGTGGTGGCCTGGTCAGATATCACCAACCCGCTCTCGGTCACCCGCGCCTACGGCAGCTTCGAGGCCAAGGGCGGACCCAACGGCGGCAATGGCGGTCGCATCGAGACCTCCGGGCACTGGCTGGATGTGGCCGGCTCACAGGGGGGCGCCTCGGCGGCCCACGGCCTGGCTGGTGTCTGGTTGTTCGACCCGTATAATGTGACCATCACCGGCGCAGATGCAAACGGTTCCTGGGCCGGGGGCAATCCGGATCTGTTCAGCCCGACCGATACCGGCTCGACCATCAGCGCCGCGACCATTGCCGGCAAACTGGAAGGGGGCACCAGCGTCACCGTCACCACCAATGGCGGCGGGGCAGAAATCGGCGATATTACCGTCAGCAGTGCCATTACGAAAACAGCGGGTGATACCGATGTCACCCTGACCCTGCAGGCCGCCAACTCCATTGTTGTGGATCAGGCCATCAGCAACACCGGCGGCACAGGCAAGCTGAACGTGGTGCTGGATGCGGACAACAACAACGGCACCGGCGACGGCGCCGGCATCGTCCTGCTGAACGCCGATATCACCACCAACGGCGGCAGCCTGAGCTTCGGTACCGGCCGCACGGCCACCATCGGCGGCGTCTCCACCCTGGTGGGCGGCGATGTCTTTGTCGGCGGTAGCGCGGCCCAGACCATCTCCACCAACGGCGGCGCGGTCGATGTCAAGGGCGAGATGCTCATCGCCAACACCAATGGACTGACGATCAACTCCAATGGCGGCAATGTCCGTTTCCACGGCCTGCTCAATTCCGGCAACCAGTACACCTTTGTTGATAAAACCGGCAGCGCCGGTTCTGGAACCTGGGGCGAAGCCAGAACCGAGGCACAAAATGGCACCGGCGGCGGATCGGCTGTCAACGACAGTTATCTGGTAACCATCAACTCGCGCCTGGAAAACGCGGTTGCTGTCAGGGCGGCCGGATACAAAGGGACCTGGATCGGCGCCTATCGTAAAGACGAAACCAACGGTAACTGGTTCTGGGCCGACGGGCCTGAGGCAAATCAACAATTCTTTACTCAAACAACCAATGGCAGCGGCGGGGTCACGACAGCAGGGTATTACTCCAATTTTGGCGCGGATGAACCCAACGGCAGCATGACGTTTTCTCCCGCTGAAAGATGTGGTCAGTTTTACGGCACAGCCGCTCAATGGAACGATTTGGAGGTTGCAACAACCTACAGTAATGCTCAGCATACTGCCTATTCTGTCCTTGGTTTCGTGCGTGAAACCAACCTGGCTGCCTCACCGCTGGCCATCAGTGCTGGCGCCGGCACGGTCACCTTTTCCGGCGCTGTAGGCACCAGCAAGGCGCTGGCATCCCTGAATGTCACCTCCACCAACAACATCTCCATCAACGGCGGCGCAGTCACCACGGAGGGGCTGCAGACCTATACCGGCAACGTGACACTTGGCGCAGCCGCCACAACACTGACCCAGACCGCCGCTAATACCGACTTTACCATCCAGTCCGGCAAAACCATCACCAACGCCACAGGGGCCGATGCGTCGCTGACCATCAAGACCACCGGCAGCATCCTGATGAACTCTGGCAGCTCGATCAGTTCGTCCACCGGCAAGCTCAATACCATCCTGTGGTCGGACTCGGACAATTCCGCTAGCGGCTACATCTTTGTCCACGATGGCAACACAATCAGCAGCAATGGCGGCACCATCGTCATGGCCGGTGGTCTGGACGATGGAGCAAATGGCGGAACAGCAAGCGACGGCATCCCGGACGGCTATGCCGTTTCAACCGTGACGACTGCCAGCGGTGTCAGCATCGGTCGCAACGCCAATGCCGCAACTGCTGCCACCACGATCACTTCCGGTGGCGGCAACATCCTCATGCGCGGCAAGTCAACCGGCGGCAGCCCCTCCATGGGCATTCATTATGCCTACGGCGGCACGCTGGACGCAGGCAGCGGTACGCTGACCATGCTGGGCGAGGCCACCAATTACGCCGGTATCGAGTTATCAGCTTGGCTTGATGGCGCCGGCACCAGCTATCTGGACATCAATGCAGGCACGGTTGATATCAGAGGCACAAGCTCAAATACAAACTATCATGGCCTGGCCAGTTCGCAGCTCAATAACGAATACACCCGCATCACCGCCGGAGCCGGAGGAATCTACCTTTATGGTCACAACACGGCCAATACCAACAAAGGCGTAGAGATATCCCTCAACGCGACAACCACGGGCGGCGGGAACATCACGGTAGAGTCCCCCAACTATGTTGCCATCTATGGCGGCGCCAATGCCCACAGTTTTAATGCCGGGACCGGCAACACGACCCTGAAGTCCAATCTCCTCAGCATTGGAGCCAACCATACGCTGGCCGGCAGCGGCACCCTGACTGTTGAACCTTACACCGCCGGCCGGGCAATCAATATCGGCGCCATCGCTGCAGGAGCATTGAACATCGCATCCAGTTACTTCTCCTCCAACTTCACCAACGGCTTCTCCGGCATCACCATCGGCAATGCCACGGCCGGGGCGATTACAGTGGGCGGCACCACGACCCTGAATGACAGCACCACGTTACTCAGCAATTCCACTATTGCTATCAACGGGGCGATCACGGCAAACGAGAATCTGGCCTTGACCGGCAACGGCGCCATCACACAGAGCGCGGCGTTGGGCGTGACCGGCACCACCGCCATCACCGCAGGCATTGGAAATGACATTACCCTGAATAATGCCAGCAACGACTTCACCGGCGCGGTAAGCGTCGTCTCCGGCAACAACGTCTCGCTCATCGACAGCAACGCCCTGACACTGGGCTCGGTCGCTGCCGCCGGCACGGTTGACATTGCCACCCTGACCGGCAACCTGGCTTTGACCGGCGCGGTTGCCACGACGGACACCACCGCCAGCGCCATCAAACTGAATGCCGGCAAGAACGCCGCAGCGGGAACGGCGGCAGGTGGTGACATTCTGGTGACCGGCGGTTCGGTCAGCACCGGCGCGGGCGGATATGCCACGCTCTATTCCGGCAGTGTAAGCGCCAGCACCGGCCTGACCGCCCTGGCCGTATCGGGCAGCGGCCACTTCCGCTACAACGCCGATGAGGCCACGGACTTCTCCGCAGGCGGCTGGACGGCGCTGACCGCCGGCACCAACGCCATCTATCGCGAACAGCCGACCGTGACCACCACCGCCAGCGACGACAACAAGACCTACAGCGGAGTACCCTACAGCGGCGGCAACGGCGTGACCTATGCCGGATTCCAGAACGGCGATACCTCGGCCTCACTGGGCGGAACACTTGCCTATGGCGGCACCAGTCAGGGTGCTGTCAACACGGGCAGCTACACCATCATCCCCAGCGGTTACACCAACGGCCTGGGATACGGCCTGGCTTATGCCAACGGCAACCTGACCATCACCGAAGCACCGGCGCCAACACCTTCTAATAACAACGCCATCAATAACGTGGTGGCCAGCATCACCAGCCCGCAACCACGCGTTAACGGCACACAGGAGTCGGATAACGACAACAAGCCGGCACATAGCAGCAACGGTGACGTGCAGATGGGGCCGGGTGCGGGAAGTGCTGTTGTGGTTGGCAATTATATGGGGGGGTTGATTCAGGATAACACCGGTTACCGCACTCCGGAGTATTCTGTTGAAAAGCTGAACAGCGATTTGCTGTAGTGATGGCTGCCAATAGGGCTGGGGATGAAACGGGGAAATGATACGCCAGGATTAACGGCTGTCAGGTCGGCGCGTCAGCATCCGATGGTTCCTGCGACAGCGGAATGATGACCACCTTGATCTTGCCCTTGCCCCACAGGCCGATCTTTTTGGCGGCCGCCCTGGAGAGGTCGATGAAGGGGAAACGTTTGGGGGCGCAGCGGTCATTGATCCTGACCTGCACATCCTTGTTGTTGGCTGGATTGATGACCCTGACAATCGTGCCCAGCGGCAGGGTGTAATGGGCGGCGGTCAGCTTGTCGGGATGGTAGACCTCGCCGGAGGCGGTTCTTCGGCCTTCGAAGCGTTTGGCGTAATAGGTTGCCACCCCTTCCGTCGCCTCGTGGGGGCTGCTTTTGGCAACCAGCTGTTCCAGAGCTGACTCGACCCGCTCATTGGCTATGGCCGCCGCGTCGGGATGCGGCCTGTACTCTGCCGCATAAGCCGCAGCAGACATTGAGCACAGCAGCCCGGCTGATATGATCACCTTCCTGCAGAACATCCCAATATTCTCCAAAAATGAAAACCGTAACTGGTCATATAATCGCAAGATAGTAAAACGCCCAAAACCATAACCCCCCTGCTTCGCTACGCTTGCTTCCCCCCTTATTTTAAGGGGGGACTGAGAAAGCGGTCCGATATTGAGGACTTTTTGAATAGGTTTTCGTTTACAGCATTGCCGCGTCCCGGTCAAGCAGCTATCATCCCCGCAGATATTCCCCAATGGACCGGCGGAAATCACGGGGCGGCACACCGAACTGTTCGCGCCAGCCACCGTCGCAGATACTCTCCTCCAGCAGCATCTGCAGCTGATCCAGCGTGATGGGAAAACCGGGCAGCCGCTGCAGCAAACGCACCAGCGGCCTGATCAGGGGCAGCGGCATGAGCGGCTTGAGCGGCGCTTTACGGCCCATGGCCGCCGCAACAGCATCCAGCAGCTCCACAAAGGTCAGACGATCGCTGCCGCACAGTTCGTAACAGCCGCCGGCTGTCTCCGGCATCTCCAGCGCCAGAGCGAAACAGCGGGCCACATCATCGGCATGGATCGGCTGCAGGCGGTAACGCCCGTTGCCGATCACCGGAAAGACCGGCGACAGGCGCAACTGATCGGCCAGCATGTTGACAAAGGCATCCTGCGGCCCGTAGATCAGCGACGGCCGGAAGATCGTCCATGCCAGACCGCTGGCACGCACCGTTTCCTCGGCCAGAAACTTGGTGCGGTGATACTGGGACACGGCTTCGGGGCGCGTGCCCAGGGCCGACATCTGCAGATAGCGCGGCACGCCTGCATCGACAGCCGCCGCTACCATATTGGCAGTGGCCTGCACATGCAGGCGTTCAAAGCTGATGCCGCGGCCCGGAAATTCCCGGATGATGCCCACCAGGTTGATCAGCGCATCGCATCCCGCAACAGCACCTGCGAAGCTTTCCGGACTGGTGATATCGCCTTCGACCTGTTCCACGCCTGCCTGCTTGCGTCCGCGGCGATGCACCAGCAGGGTCAGCTGATGGCCCCGCTCCAGCAGTGCGCGCACAACATGCCCGCCGACAAAACCCGTCCCGCCCGCAATAAAGATCTTCATGGTTCACCCCGCTCCATCAGTCGAAACAGCAGTCATCCACCCAAAAGCAGTTCTCACAGAGGCACAAAACTCCCGGAGCTTCTATGATACTAGATATCTGCAATTTTGCAGTTTCATCTGCCCAAATCTGATGTTTGCAGCTGCAATCTTCCCAGTGTCCCCTGCGTGCCCTGTGAGATAAGTCCGTTTCAGGCATTACGCTCCGCTGACCGGTATCACGCTCCGGCACCCGGGAAAACCATCGCAGACCCAGAACATCCGCCCCGCATGTGCGCCGCCGTTGGCGCGGCGTTGGCGCATGGTCAATCCGCAGGCCGGACAGGGCATGGCATCCGCCGGCTTTTCCGCTGTTACGGCCTTTTGCGGCTGGCTGTCCGGCGCAGGCGGCTTCCGATTCAGGCGGACGTAGGCCCGCTGGCTCAGCTCGCCATGGGGAAATTCATCAATCAGCATCCCGTAATACCCCTCTGCGCCAGCCTCATGCCCCATCTTGTCCAGCAGGTTGGCACACTGGGCCAACGCCCTCTGTCGAATATCCCCCGTCACCGCAGGATCGGCTATGACGGTCTCCAGGCAGCGGGCAGCCGTATCCAACTCCACCTGGCGTTGGAGTACGCCAGCCAGGGCCAGCATATGTGCTGACTCCAACGGCTGGCGATACTTGTTGCTGTACTCCTGGTAGACATTTGCCGCCTCTTTGGCGTTTTCCGCCAGCATCAGGCCGATGGCCCGGGCATACAGCTGCTGCCCTTCTTCGCAAGGCTGGTATCTGGAGCGGATGCGGGCCAGGGCCAACAGCGCCTCGCTGTTGTCCGGACTGCGCTCCAACACCATGCGCAACGACTGCTCACCGCCGCCATAGCCCACACTGGAACTGGCTGCCTTGATACCGATCTCCAGGTGCCTCTCCTCCACGGCGCCGGCCCCCAGCTTGAGGAAACCGGCCAGCAGCATGCCGGAGATCATGCCGCCCAGATGGCACCAGTGGCCGACCATGGATGATCCGGTGTTGCTGATCTGGTCAAGGCCGCCAGAAAGGTCGGCCATAAAGAACAGACCGATGATGACCAGCGAATTGAGCCTTACCTTGAGGCTGATGGGCAGTATCAGCGAGAATATGCCCAGAATGGGGATTGGAAAGACCATGCTCTTAAAGTAGCAGCGCACGGCAAAGATGCCCATGATGCCGGAGATGGCGCCGGAGGCGCCCAGCAGATGACCCGGTTCGCCGGTGGCCATGTACCAGGTCAGCAAAAAGGCAATCCCGCCCACCAGGCCGGTGATGATGTAGATCAGCGCGAAACGCAGATGATCGACCCGCCGCTCGACTGCGGTGCCCAGCATCCAGAGGAAGATCATGTTGCCCCACAGATGGCCGCCACTGCCATGCAGGAACATGGAGCTGAAGGCGCTGACGATTACGTTCCAGTACTGCGGATTGCGCGGCAGAAAGACCAGGTTGTCGGCGACGAATTTGCTGTCGGACCAGATAGCCAGCTGAAACAGGTAATAGATGGCGACATTTAACAGGATGATACCGTAGGTTACCCAGGGGACGACCTCTTTCTTGCGGTCCCCTTCGGCGTACATGATCGGTATGAAGGTGATGTGCTGCTTGAGCAGCGCAAAGGCGCTGACCCCTTCGGTGGAGGCCTTGAGGCGGATGTAGATCAGGAACAGGATCGGAAAGCAGAGAAAAACCCAGATCAGAAAACCGGCCAGGTACTCCTTGACCAGCATGATCAGAATTATTGTGACCAGGGCCTTGGCAATGAAGGCCTGTTCCTCGTGACGCTCGAAATAGCTGCCGGACATGGGCGGGGACCTCGCGGGGGTGGTTTCGGGCAATATGCCCGATGACCGGCGGTTAGTCAATCCGATTGGTTAAACAGGCTTTATAAATCAGCACAAATACTGTCTAAGCAGATCACCAGCCAACCGCTATGCCCACAGCCTGTCACGCAGGCCGGAACTCCGCTCGATGCGCCGTTCAGCCGCGCGGCAGAACACCTCCCGGCTGCACCAGATCTCAACGCAGGTTCTGGCGCGTGTAATGGCGGTATAGAGCAGTTCGCGGGTCAGGATAGAGGCATCATACGCCGGCAGGATCAGCAGCACACGGTCGAATTCCGACCCCTGGCTCTTGTGGACGGTCAGGGTCAGGGCCGGTTCATGCGGCGGCAGACGCAGCACGGAGAGGCTCCGCAGGCCGCCGGCCGGGTCAGCAAACCAGGCTGCCATGGCAGACCGGTCCCCGCGCGGCATCAGTACCGCCGTATCGCCATTGAACAGCCCCAGGTCGTAGTTGTTGCCAGTCACCATCAGCGGCAAACGGCAACTGCCGCCATTGGCCTGATCCCTCTCCAGCCCGAGGGCGGACATGGCCAGCCGGTTCAGATTTTCCACACCGCAGGCCCCTTGGCGATAGGGAGACAGTATCCGGAAACGATCCAGCCGTGCCAACGCCCCGGCGGCATCCGCCGCTGCCATGTATTCCGCATAGCCGCAAACCGCTGCAGAGCAGAATTTCGCCTCAAAGTCGCTGTCAGCGGGGAGTTCCCGCCAGACCAGGTCCGGCCAGTCGCCGGAGGCGAGCAGGTCGAACGCCTGCTCGGCTGCGCCGCTGTTGATCAGCCTGGCCAGCCTGCCGATGCCGCTCTCCCCGCCAAAGCGAAAACTGGTGGTCAGGTTGACCAGCCCATCGGCCAGCGGAGATATGGTTGCGTCCTTTTCCGCCCTGAACTGGTCGGGCAGCGGCCCGCAGCAGCACTCAACCATTGCGGCGAAGCGGGCAGAATACGCCAACCCTGCGCCGCGGTTGCATATGTCAGCCAGCACGGCGCCAGCCTCAACCGACGCCAGCTGATCCTGATCACCCAGCAGGATCAGGCGGCAATCCGCAGGCAGGGCCGCCAGCAGCCTGGACATGAGCGGCAGATCCACCATCGAGACCTCGTCAACCACCAGCAGATCGCAGGCAAGCGGATTGGATGCGTCATGCCGGAAACGGGGCGAGTCGGGGATCACCCCCAGCAGGCGGTGGATGGTCTGCACATCAGAGGGCATGCGGGCCTGCACCGCGTCAGGCAGATCCAGACGGCCAAAGGCATCCAGGATCGATTCACGCAGCCGGCTGGCAGCCTTGCCGGTCGGCGCGGCCAGACGTATGCGCAGACGCTCGCCCTCCGGCCCGTCCAGCAGCAGGGCCAGTATGCGCGCCACAGTCGAGGTCTTGCCGGTGCCGGGACCTCCGGAGATGACCGTCAAACGCCTGGTCAGGGCCGAGACGGCCGCCACGCGCTGCCAGTCAGTTTCTGCGATGGCGGTCGGAAACAGCCGATCCAGCAGTTCCGGCGACGGCGTCACGCCACCCGTCACCCAGCCGCTGCGCGTCTGCAGCTGCTCGGCCACACAGCGCTCATGGTCCCAGGCGCGGTAAAGATACAGCCGGCCGGCTCCGTCCAGCACCAGCGGTGTATAATCGCCCGGATGGCCCACCGTTCCGCAGCGGCCAAGCACCGCACGCCAGGATACGGACTCGGGTGCGCACTGCAAACCCGGCCGGGGTTTGAAAGGCACGAACTCCTGCCCGGCGGCATCGGCCAGTTCAAGGCAGACATGGCCGCGGCAGTTGGCGGCGCTGGCCAGGGCGGCTGCAATCCAGAGCTCTTCACAAGGTTTTGGCTCAAGCCCGCAAATGAAGTCGGCAAAGTAATGGTCAAGCGCGCTCAGTTGAATGGCGGCAGGCATTTGAAAGTTCCCCGTCCTTTTCTTCCGGCGGTTACCAGAGGGTAATCCAGGCTACAACGGCATAGCGCAGCAGTTTTCCGGCCGCCACCATCAGGGTGAAGATCAGCAGGTTAATGCGCATGATGCCCGCCACCAGGCAGAGCGGGTCACCAATCACCGGCAGCCAGGAGAACAGCAGGGTCATGACGCCGTAGCGCCGGTAATAATCGCTGGCCCGCGCCTGCTGTTCAGCCGTAATGCGGAACACCTTTTCGATCAGCCAGTGACCGCCCCACCACCCGATCAGAAAGGTGGTCAGCGCTCCCAGAAAATTGCCCGCCGTGGCGGTCAGCACGGTGGCCGACGGATCAAAGCCGTTGACCAGCATCATCACCAGCAGCCACTCCGATCCGATCGGCAGCAGGGTCGAAGCCAGGAAGCTCAGGATGAACAGGGAACCGTAGCCCGGCTGGTTAAGCCAGTCATGCAGCAGGACAGTATATGTCAGAAAGGTGTTGTCAAAATGGCTCAATGGATTAGAATGCCTTTCATTGCCGGAAACACTGATCCCAGACAAGCAGCAGTAAATGAACACTTCCGCGCAATTGCTTCTCAAGCTGCCCTATTGTAACGTTTAATTATTTTTCAGCAAGAAGAGATACACTCCAGGTTCTGCAACAATCAACGACACTGCAAAAAACTCCGGATACACACCAAGCTGTCACAAATCCGTAGTGAAGGTATTGCAGTAGTCCCGGGAGATCTATTTAGTGCTAACAGGTGGAAACAAGGCATAAATTGACAAGATCTGAAATGCCTTCTGGTCAGGCGGGATATCCAACCCGCTTTCGGTTATAGAGCGCCTTTTACCTTGAACCAGTTCAGAATCATCGGCTTGTGGTTGCGCAGACCAAAACCGAATCCGAAACAATCGAACGCCAAAAGAGCCTTGCCGAGCTGAAAGAAGGGCTTATTCGATGAGGAAAGCACAAGATATTTTGTACTACACCATATGATTGTTATTGATAATGTTGGTACAAAATATTTGTACCACATATTGCAATTGAACTGTATGATGTTGGTACAAAAGGGGTTCTAAACATGAGCGGAAAAGAAAAAGACGAAAGTGTTTTCAAGATGCTGCAATCAGAAAGGGATCGCTGCATCTTCGTAATCGAGAAGATAAACAGCGAACTGGACAAGCTGCCGAAAGGGTCGCTTGGGCAAAGAAAAGTGAAGAGCAGTGGTAAGGAATATGTTTATCCGTGTCTGAGATACCGGGAAGGGGCGGTCGTAAAATACGAGCATCTTTCTTCCGAGAAGGCAGAAGAGATGAAACCAGCGCTTGAACGGCGGAAGAAACTACAGGCTGATCTGAGGGCCAATAAAAAGCGGGTGGCAACCCTGAATGCCATTTTGCCCAACTCTGATAAACAGGATGGCTAGCGTATTGAATATTGAATTTGAGAAAAGCCCTTTTCTACCGTCTGTTACGGGCCTCCTGCGTGAAATGAACAAAACTAGATTTTTCTCCCATGGGTTGCTCATAGGCAGCTGGCCCATGCTGGTCTATAGCGAGCACTTTTCACTTCCCTACGGCCTGGCAACTAATGACATTGACTTTGCCATCGACAATGTGGTGAGAGTCCCGGCCGCCGCTGGTGAAACAATACCACAGATGCTGGAGCGATTAGGCTATACCGCTGTTCAGGACTATTCAGGTATTGAGACGTTTCTTCAGGGAACTTTTGAAGTTGAATTCATTACTCATCGTCGTGGAGGTTCCGGGCCTCCGTCAGTTGTCATTCCACCATGGAAGATTTCTGCTCAACCGCTGCCGTTCATCGATCTGCTTTTTATCAGGCCTATAACGGTGAACATCGAAGATTTTAGTATCCGCATTCCTTCACCGGAAGCCCTTATGTTGCACAAGTTCATTGTTGCCCAACGTAGAGCGGGTAGCGATAAGGAATTCAAGAAGGAGAAGGACCTTCAGCAGTGCTCTGTGTTGGCTGATATCGTCAGGAGCGAAGAGATTGTACAAATCATCGGGGAGTACCGATTGTCAAAAGACACCCAGAAATCCATGCTCGAATCATGTGCGGCCATTGAGTATACTCTCCCGCAGTTGGGCAGTAAGTAAGATTATGGAACTGATTCTGGAACTGCAGACAGCAGGATACTGGACCAGCATTACTTTGCCGATGCTGGAGCGGGTTCGCGTCAGGATGAGAAAGCTCCTTTACCGATTTGCATGACGAAGGGCTGGATGGTGTCTTCGGAGATACCGGAGCTACCAAGATTATCCATCTGCTTGAGGAAATCGAACTGAGGGCGGCTTAGTGGTTATAGTTGACTGGTAAAACGTATGTAACAATGAGGGGAGCTAATTATTATGCAAAAGGGCAAACCAAACCGTAAATACTCCCAGGCTGGTCGTCTGCACACTATCATTCGCCTGCTTGAATCACGGCGCAGCATGACCCTGGATGAACTGGCGGAGGAGTGCGATGTGGATCGCCGCACGATCCACCGTGACCTGCACGCCGTGGAAGAGGCCGGCTATACGCTGACCAGCGAATGGCAGGAGGGCCGCAAGGTCTACAGTTTCCTGACCAAGACCCGCAATATACCTCCGATCACCTTTACCCTTAATCAGCTGATGTCGCTCTACCTGTTGCGCTCTCTGGGTGTTCACCTGACCGGCACCCCTTTCCAGTGTGAAATCGACGAGCTGTTCCGCAACATCAATGCGGTGTTGCCCGACCGCTACGCCGCCCACCTGGAGCGGATCACGCGGGTGTCCCTGCCGATTCTGCACGGAGCGCGCAACTATGCCGACTCGGCCGCCCATATCAGCGAACTGCAGCGGGCGCTGCTGCACCAGTTCCGCATCAGACTGTCCTATGCCAAAAGGGGGTTGAAAAGCTGCAGTGATTATGACCTGGATCCATACACGCTAGTGTTCAACAAGGGCGGCATCTACCTGCTGGGCTACGCGCATAACCGCAAGGACATACGACTTTTCGCACTGGAACGGATCCGCGGGGTCGAGGTAACCAAGCAGCGTTTCGAGATCATGCCGGGCTATGTGCCTGAAGATCATTTCAGCAGCGCCTTCGGGCTGGTCAACGACAAAACGCTGCCTGTGCGCGTGCGTTTTTCCCACAAAATCGCTCATGCCGTTCAGGATCGCATCTGGATGCCTAACCAGCGGGTGACGGTTGATGGCGAGGGACGGGTGACGGTTGAGTTTCTGGCTTCCGGCGAGATGGAACTGGTTTCCTGGATTCTTTCCTATGGCGCCCATGCCGAGGTGCTGGATCCGCCGGAATTGAGGCGCGAGGTCAAGCGTCAGATCCGGGAAATGCGTGAGTTCTATCGGGGCAAGGACAAGAAGGGGGATAAGCACGGACACAAACAGGATCAGCCAGCAGACGGGGCTGCGCCTGAGACGCCGCAAGAACCGGAGCCATCCCGGACAAAACACCATCAATGATAACTGACTGAAAGACCAACATGCATAATGTGAACATTAACAACCCGCCGATCAGCGATATTGTATTCGATCTGGACGGCACACTGTACGTCGCCGACGGGTTTGCCGCCACCATCAGGCAGGAGGCCACGGCCTTTATGGCCAAACTGTTGAAATGCAGCCCAGAGCAGGCCGACCGGGTCATGGCCGAAACCCGCTGCCGCCTGGCAGAGGAAAATGACTCCGTGCCCACACTCTCGGCCGCATGCAGCCGTCTGGGAGGCACCCTGCCCGACATGCACGCCTGGTTTGAAAGCTGTCTCAACCCAGAAACGCACCTGGTCAGGGATCAGCAGGTGGTGGAACTGATTGCCCGGCTGCGCCGGAAATGCGGGCTGCACATCTACACCAACAACAACCGCGTGCTGACGACACGCATCATTGACTATCTGGGTCTGAGCGGCATGTTCACCCATATCTTCACCATCGACGACACCTGGCGACCCAAGCCGGACAGGACACGGCTGGAACAGCTGCTGGCATTGACCGGTCACCCGGCGCAGCAGGTGCTGTTTGTGGGCGACCGGTACGATGTCGACCTGCGGCTGCCGGAACAGTTAGGCTGTCCGGTCTACCTGAGTCAGAACCTGGAGCAGCTGCTGCGGCTGGAAACAGTGCTGGGCTGACAACCTGCATTATTCAGCATCACCATTCAAAATTCGCATCATCACCGTTCAAGCACAAACGTCACCGGCCCGTCATTGACCAGCGCCACCTGCATGTCGGCCTGAAAAATGCCCGTGGAAACCGGCACACCCGTCCGGCGCGCAGCATCCAAAAAATATTCATAAAGCTGGCGTCCCTGATCGGGATGCGCGGCGCTGTCAAATGAGGGTCGTCGCCCCTTGTCGCAGTTGCCGGCGATGGTAAACTGGGACACTACCAGCAGGCTGCCGCCGATGTCCTGCACGGAGAGGTTCATCTTGCCACCCTCATCCTCGAAGATGCGCAGATTGGCGATCTTCTCTGCCAGCCAGTCGGCCTGCGCCTGGCCATCGCCCTTCTCCACACCCAGCAGCACCAGGATGCCGCGGCCGATCTGGCCGACAATCTGATCATCAACCGTGACGCTGGCTGAACTTACCCGTTGAATTACTGTTTTCATCGATCAACCCCTCAGTTCATATCCGCTAGTCACGCTGGCCGAAAAAATTTTTCTAAAACAACTGCTAACCACGGAGAACGCAGAGAATACACAGAAATAATTACAGAATTTTGCTTTGTTGAAGTTCACCTGTCTGGTTAAAAGTATAATTATCAACCCTCTGTTTCTGCTCAAAACTCTGTGTACACTGTGGTAAATGGTTTTATGGGTTTACACAATGTCATGACAGGATAACGCCCCCCCGGTCAACAGACACGGGTCACGGCATTACCCCTACATCAGCCCCCGCTCGACAAAGCTGAGATAATCACCATCACCGACAATGATGTGATCCAGCACCCGGATGCCCATAATCTCGCCCGATTCACGCAGGCGGCGGGTGACAGCCATATCCTCACTGCTCGGCTCCGGGTCACCGGTGGGATGGTTGTGTACCAGAATCACCGCTGCGGCATGCTCCTTGACCGCCGGGGCAAACACCTCCCGCGGATGAACGATACTCTGGTTGAGGCTCCCCTCCGAGATCTGCACCCGGCGGATGATGCGGTTCTTGCCATCCAGCAGCAGCACCAGGAAATATTCCTTGCGGCTGTCGCGGAATTCGTGGTGGAAATAGTCGAACACCTGGCGCGGGGACGTAAAACGGTCCAGCCTTTCCAGCTTGCGCCCCTGAAATCGCGAGGCCAGGGAGAAGGCGGCTTTGACCGCCGTGGCCTTGGCCAGCCCCATGCCCTTGATGACCGTGATCTGACTGATATCGGCGCTACCCAGTTCACGCAGATTGTTGTTGAAATGTTGGATGACCTCCCGTCCCAGATCAATCGCGCTTTTACCGGTGACTGTATCGCCGGTGCGGATAATCAGCGCCAACAGCTCCGCGTCGCTGAGATTCTCTGCGCCGCGTTTATACATCTTCTCCCTTGGCCGCTCATCCTCGGGCCACTGTTTGATACCGCCTCCCATGGATTTAAGCCTCCATTCGTACCGCACCGGTAAATAGCACTACCACAGCGGAAAAATTAACCACTTCACATCTACAGCTATCGTCAAAATACATAAATAGACGGCTAAAAGCAAACAGAAGCAATGCATGGAGCGATTGTTACAGTGATGCCCCGATCACGTTACATTTTTGTGGGCAGGCTGGGCAATTCATGTTATGTATGGAAGGTTTTTGTTGCCAATACGTTTCGGAGGCACTGCATGTTCGGTCTGATTCCCAAGGATGAAAAATTCTTCGCGCTTTTCAAGCAAATGACGGAAAATACCATTGAGGGCGCACTGATCCTCAAAGATATGCTGGACAATTTCGACAACCCGCGCGAAAGCCAGAAGCGCATCAAGGATCTGGAACACAAGGGGGACTCCGTCACCCACGAGATCATCCAGAAATTGAACAAGACCTTTGTAACGCCGCTGGACAGGGAGGACATCTATTCGCTGGCTTCCAAACTGGACGACATCCTCGATCTGATCGATGCCTGCGCCCAGCGCATCATCATGTACAACGTCAGCAGCATCACCCCCGAGGCCAAGTCGCTAGGCTTCATCATCCTGCAGTCCTGTCGCCTGGTCGACAAGGCAGTCTCCCTGCTGGGGCAGAAGACCAATGACGAGATCTTCAAGCTCTGCGTGGAGATCAATGCCATGGAAAACGAAGCGGATCGCGTATACCGCGAGGCAATCCGCCGGCTCTTTGACGAGGAGAAGGATCCGATCCAGCTGATCAAGTGGAAGGAAATCTACGAATTCCTCGAAACCGCGACAGACAAGTGCGAAGAATCAGCCAACATCCTCGAAAGCGTGGTGGTCAAGAATGCTTGATCCCGCCTTTCTGATGCTCTGCCTGGTCATCCTGGCCGCACTGGCCTTTGACTATATCAACGGCTTCCATGACACGGCCAACGCCATTGCCACCTCCGTATCGACCCGGGCGTTGTCCATCAGAAGCGCCATCATCATGGCAGCGGTGTTGAACTTTGCCGGCGCCATGATCTCGACCAAGGTTGCCACCACCATCGGAAAAGGCATTGTGGACGGCTCGGAAGTCACCCAGATGGTTGTGCTGGCCGGCATCAGCGGCGCCATCATCTGGAACCTGATCACCTGGTACTACGGACTGCCATCATCATCCTCACATGCCATCATCGGCGGCATCGTCGGATCAGTCATTGCCCATTCCGGCCCCGGCGCACTCAAGCTGGCCGGCCTTAAAAAGATTACCCTTTCACTGATACTCTCACCAATAGCCGGTACCGTCTTCGGCTTCATCTTTATGGTTGCTGTTTTCTGGATCTTCAGAAACAAGGCGCCGGCGGGGCTGAACCGCATGTTCCGCTATCTGCAGATCGCCTCTGCCGCGCTGATGGCCTTTTCCCACGGCATGGCCGACGCACAGAAATCCATGGGCGTCATGACACTGGCCCTGCTAAGCTACGGCGCGATCAGCTCTTTTGATGTACCCTGGGAAGTCATGGTGGCCTGCGCGACAGCCATGGCATTCGGCACTGCTGCCGGAGGCTGGCGCATCATCAAGACCGTAGGACATGATTTCGTCAAGCTCCAGCCGGTTCACGGTTTCTGCGTGGAAACTGCCTCAGCCGGGGTCATCATGGGCGCGGCGGCCATCGGCTTGCCAACCAGTACTACCCACGTGATCACCTCCACCATCCTGGGTGTCGGCCTTTCCAAGCGCATCTCAGCGGTCAACTGGAAGGTTGCCTACCGGATCGTTATCGCCTGGGTACTCACAATCCCCTCATCGGCACTGATGGCCTACCTGACCTATCAGGTACTCAGTCCCCTGCTGGGCAGATAAAAAAGGGCGGCTTAGGGCCACCCTTTTCGCATCTATTTCAGTTCCTCCCCTACCTGTTCCATCTCCCGCGTCTTTTCCAGCAGCGCGGCATCCTTGCGCCTGAAGAAGAGCACCCCCCAATAACAGGCAAAATAAGCCGCCACAGCGGCAACAAAGCCCATCACAGAACAGCCCAGAAGCAGCGGTTTGGCATGTTCCACCACCACCTGTTTGAATACCGGCCAGTCCAGAGACTCGATCTGCAGTTCGACTGCCTGCACACCCAAAAGCCAGGCGCCAAGCATGTAGGCAAAGATCATCGACGGCACGATGGTAATCGGTGAATTGACCCAGGTGCCGGCAATGCAGGTCACCTTGTTAAGCCGGAAGACAAACGCAACGGCCAGGGCCAGCAGGGTATGCAGGCCGGGTACGGGCGGAGTGAAGCTGATAAAGACCCCGACTGCGAATCCGGCCGAAATGTGAGCCGGATGGCTGTCCAGCGACAGTATCTCGCGGATTTTTCCCTTGATGATGGCTTTATTGATCAGCATAGCGGCGGCAAGTTTATGTTGACGCCGGCAGCTTGTCAATCAATAAGCC
>DAONZY010000019.1:20109-40984 GCA_035407085.1 Deltaproteobacteria bacterium
AAACTGCGCGACGAGCAGCGGATCACCTGTCCGGTCAGCGGCAGATCCGGCGCAAATGGTATTGTGCGTTTCATGCTCTCAGCCGAAGTCAGCTGCATCTACAAGCGTCACGGCAAGGTCAGAAAGGTGCACAACCTGCTGTATGTGCCGGACTTTGAATCCGCAGCGCGAGTCAACCAGCGCCTGGCGGCCATTGGCAATATCATCTCCGACGGACGCCCGATCCTTGGTCTGGACAGCCGCGACCTGCTGGAGATCATACTCGAATGCGCCCCGGGCGGTTTTCTGGTGCCAGCCCACATCTGGACGCCCTGGTTCTCACTGTTTGGGTCCAGATCCGGTTTTGATTCCGTTGAGGAGTGTTTCGGCGATCTGAGCGAGCACATCTTTGCGCTGGAGACCGGACTTTCCTCCGACCCCGAGATGAACCGGACCATCTCGGCGCTGGACCGATACGCCCTGATCTCCAACTCCGACTGCCACTCCCCTTCCCGGCTGGGACGCGAGGCCAACCTGCTGGACACCGGCTTCGACTTCCACTCCCTGCGCGAGGCCTTCCGCAGCAACCACCGCGACAGCTTCACCGGGACAGTCGAATTTTTCCCCGAAGAGGGCAAATACCACTTTGATGGCCACCGCGGCTGCAACATCTGCATGTCTCCCCTGGAAAGCAGACAGCAGCATGGCCTGCTCTGCCCGGCCTGCGGCAAACCGATGACCATCGGCGTTCAGCACCGGGTCGCGGAGTTGGCTGACCGCAATACAGCACAGTTTGCGACCGATGCCCCATCTGTCCACCATCTCATACCGCTGCAAGAACTGATCGCCGAACTGGTCGGCACAGGACCTGCCTCCAAGGAGGTCTTCCGCCATTACTGCCAGGCCATCAGCCTGTTTGGCTCGGAGCTGGCTCTGTTGCTGCACGCCGGAATCAACGAAATTGCCGCCAGCTCACCGCTGCTGGCCCAGTCCGTAGATCGCGTCCGACAGAAGCGCGTGTTCAGACAGCCCGGCTTTGACGGCCAATTCGGCATCATCCGCGCCTTTGCCGAAAACGAGCTTGTGGCTGCCTGCCCCGGATCGCTTCCGGTCAAAAACCGCCGAAAAAGCGGCCGCTACGAGCTGTTCCGCCACTAATCAACAAACCTACAAATAACTTGATATGACCGGGCCGGTATGCTAATTTTTACAAAATTTTAACCACATACCACAACCGCAAAAGGAGCACCCGTGAAACTGATTACCACATCAAAAATATTGGCTTTTGCTATTTGCACCAGCGCACTGCTTGCCTGCCAGAATACACCGGGCAGCAGCGCCGGCGGAAGCAAGGTAGAAAGCAAGCCGCTGGCAGAGGTTAATGGCAAGACCCTGACTACCGCCGACCTGACCAGGGAGCTTAAAAACCTGCCCGACTACCTCAAGGCTGTTGCCGAATCACCCCAGGGGCGCAAGGACATGCTTGACAACATGATCATACGCGAACTGGTGCTGCAGCAGGCCGCCAAGGACGGGGTGGACAAATCTCCGGAGATTGATGAAAAATTGCAGGACATCAAAAAGCGGTTGATCATGGAAGCCTTTCTGAAGAAGAAGGTGGAAAAGGATGCCATGCTCTCCGATGCCGACCTGAAGAAATTTTACGACCAGAATATTGACAAGTTCAAAGCCCCGGAACAGGTTAAAGCCAGCCACATCCTGGTCAAGAATGAAAAAGAGGCCAACGACATACTGACCCAGATCAAGGGTGGCGCAAGCTTCGAAGAACTTGCCAAAAAGCATTCTGTTGACGCAACCGCCGCCAAAGGGGGCGATTTGGGCTGGTTCGGCAAGGGTTCCATGGTTCCGGTCTTTGAAAAGGCTGCCATGGCTCTCAAACAGGGGCAGGTTTCCGGCGTTGTCAAATCCGACTTCGGCTTTCATATCATCAAGCAGACCGGCAAACGCGCCGCTGGAACCCGTCCATTTGATGAGGTCAAGGACCAGATCAAATCCGCACTGCTCCCTTCCAAACAGCAGGAGGTTTTCCTGAAGCTGAAGGAAGACCTGAAGAAGAACGCCAAGATCAGCATCAAGGAAGATGTATTGAACAGTTACGGCGCGAAGAAGAATGAGCCCAAGAAGGACGAGGCAAAGAAACAAGAACCGAAACAGGGCGCAGCCAAGCCGGAAGAGAAGAAACCAGCTGACGCCCCAAAGACTGCACCGGCAGACAAGAAGTAATCGTTCTGCAGACACGACCGGCATAACACGTTCAATCAACAGGGGGGTGGACATCTGTCCACCCTTCGGTATTTAACCAACCGAAGAAATGAGTTTTTTCATGAAACCACGCTACATACACATGATTGCCGCATCAATGCTGATCTGGTTGCTGGCCGGTTGTTCCGGCAAGAAAGCGGTTGTAAAACAGGACCCGCCCCAGCCGGAAGCCGTGGTCACAGCCCCTGCTGCAAAACCGGTGCCCAGACCCCTGCCACCCGAACCGCCCTCCAAACTGCTCAATGCTGTAGCCGCCATCGTCAATAATGAGATCATCACCCTCTATGAGGTACAGCGCGAGGCAGCAAGCCAGATCAGGGAAAGAGAGCGGAAGGCCCCGCTGGATGTCGCCACGCGCAGCAAAATGACCAAAGCGGCGCTGGAGTCACTGATCGACAGAACGCTGGTGCGTCAAAAGATCAGGGAGCTGGGTATTGGGGTCAGCGACGAAGAAGTGCGCCAGTCGATCGAGGACGTAAAAAAGCAGAACAACATGAGTCAGGGCGAGCTGGTCTCTGCCCTCGCGACCCAGGGCTTGACCTACGAGCAGTATTTCAAGCAATTGAAGGATCAGCTTGAAAAATTGAAACTGGTCAGCATGGAGGTCAAATCCAAGATTCATGTTGCCGAGTCAGAGATGCGGGAATACTACGATGCGCATCACGGCGACTACAGCGAAGAAGACGTCTTCCATGCCAGGCACATCTTCTTCAGGACCAGCGAAAACGCACCGCCTGAGCAGATCAAGACCACCATGAGCAAGGCCCTGCTGGTGATGTCCGAAGCCCGCACTGGCAAAGATTTTGCCGAACTAGCCAAAAAATACTCCGAGGACCCGGCAGCGCGCAACAACGGTGGCGACCTGGGCAGCTTTAAGAAAGGTGAGATGCAGGCCGAGCTGGAACAGGCCATCATCAGCCTCCAGCCCGGCGAAGTCAGTGAGCTGGTCTACACCTCGCTGGGACTGCACATTATCAAGTTGGAGGAGCGCATCAAGGGCAAGCTGAAACCATTCGAAAACGTCAAGGCCTCCATTGAAGAATTGCTCTACCGCAATAAGTCGGAAGAACGCTTCAACCGCTGGGCCAAGGAGATGCGCACCAATTCAAGCGTGGAGGTCATGGATCTGAAAGGGGCGCTCTAGCCACCTCCAATACTGACACACCAGGCAAAAAAACAGCCGCTCCGGAAAATACCGGGGCGGCTGTTTGATTGTTGTAGCGGAGTGGTGTCAGTTGCGTCTGCGCAGGTATGAAAGAAACTCTTCACTGCCAAGCTGCTTCTTGCTGACCAGATGGGACATCTCTCTACTCATGGCCGCCTTTTCACCATCCTTCATCTCGCCCTTCAGCAGCACGAACAGCGGTATGTTCTGGCTGTAAGGATAAAGACGAAATTTGTCCAGCAACTCAAAAGCCGACATATCCGGGAGCATCAGGCTGGAAAACGCCAGATACTTCGGATGGATCGAGGTCAGCGCCAGGGCTTCCTTGCCGGTATAGCCGTTGACAACCTCAAAACCGGCTGATTCAAGAGCGTGTGCAACCGTCCCATCACCTGAACGGGTCACAAGCAGCGCTTGCAGATCCCATGTATCCGCCTCTTCTGTCAGGCCATAGACCGCCAGGCGCTCCATCAGATAATGCGGGTCCACCGGCGTGGTAAAAAAGCCGGCGACGGGAAACACACCGCCCACCTTCCCCTTTTCACTGAGAAAGACCGGCAGTACCGGTATGTTGCGGGTTTCAGGATCGCGCTTGATCCTCAGCAACTGCCCCCAGCCGTCATCGGAATGGGGCGAGATATCCAGCACAACCCCCAGAGGGCGGCCTCTGACAAGATTCTCGGCCTGTTCAAGCCGTACATCATAACCGCCAGCGGAGAGATACGAGCTGAGCAGTTGCTCCCGCTGTGAACCAGGCTTGATTCCGAGTATCCACAGCTCCATCTTTTTTCCGGCTTCCGGTGGCATATGGGCTCCTGTTCTGCAAGTTTGTTATTTATATATCACAATAAACATGGCTTACAAGCGCAGGAACCGGTATGGCTGTCAGGAATAGCGCTCCAGGATCCGCTCGATGATATTGGTAGTGGATTTGCCGTCCACAAAACTGACCAGCTCAACACGGCCGCCACAGGACTCAACCAGCTCCCTGCCAACCACCGTATCGGCGGTATAATCGCCGCCCTTGGCCAAAATATGCGGCTTGATCAGCTTAATCAACTCCAGCGGCGTATCCTCATCAAACAGCACCACATAATCGATACAGTCCAGCGCCGCCAGGATATGGGCCCGTTCCTCTTCTCCGATCAACGGCCGTTTGGGCCCCTTCAGCCGCCTGACCGATGCGTCGCTGTTCAACCCGAGCACAAGCAGGTCGCCCAACTGCCTGGCCTTCTGCAGATACTTGACATGCCCGGCATGCAAAAGATCAAAACAGCCATTGGTGAACACGACCCTGCGCCCACGCTGCTTCTCAGCAGCAATCAGCGCCGCCAGCACATCACGGTTTTTTATCTTGGAGTCACTGTCGCTGTGGGACATGGCAACAGAATTGATGATTTCAGAGGGGGTCACTGTCGAGGTGCCGACCTTGCCTACAGCAATGCCGGCTGCGATATTGGCAAGTCTGGCCGCTTCGGCCATGCCCATGCCTGAGGCAATACCGACCGCCAGCGAGGCCAGCACGGTATCGCCGGCGCCGGAGACATCAAAGACCTCGCGGGCCACGGTCGGGATGTGCGTCGTTGCGCCGTCCGCAGTAAAAAGCGACATCCCCTCCTCGCTGCGGGTAATCAGCAGATTCTCCACACCGGTCTTTTCCATGATCACCGCTGCAGCCCGACTCAAGCTGTCGCTATCACGGATCACGATACCGGAAGCAGCCTCCGCCTCCTTGCGGTTGGGGGTCAGCAGGCTCGCGCCGTTGTAGCGGACATAATCCGTCCCCTTGGGATCGACCAGCACCGGTATGCCCAGCGGTCGAGCAACACCGACTACATGAGCAATCATAGTCGGGGTCAGCACGCCTTTAAGGTAATCCGACAGCAGGATCACATTGAAGCCGGAAGCATTGGCAGCGATCCAGCTGCAAAGCTGCTCTTCGATCTCGGCATGCGGTGCGTCGCGTGATTCACGATCGATCCTGACGATTTGCTGATTGGATGCCAGCACCCGGGTCTTGCGGCTTGTCCGCCGGGAGTTGTCCCGCATGATCGCATCCGTGCCCACACCCAAGCCTTCAAAGGCATCCAGCAGCGCCCGCCCGTTCTGATCGTCACCGATCACCGAGCAGACTGAAACCTGCGCACCCAGGGCGACCAGATTGTTAACCACATTTCCGGCACCACCCAGACGCAGCTCTTCGCGAACCACATCGACCACCTGCACCGGCGCCTCGGGCGAGATGCGTTCCGCCCTGCCCCAGAGATATTCGTCCAGCATCAGATCGCCAATCACCAGACAGCGCAAACCGGAAACATGACTGAACACCGATTCGATTGTTTTTCTATCCATGGCAGGCTCCGCTATTAGTTCTATTCTTAGGGTGCTTGGTTCGAGGATCATCAACCTTAAAACGGCTGCTACCACGGGGAACTCATAAAATTCAAAGGAATCATTACAGAATTTGTTTATTCAGATTCACCTGTTTGGTGAAATTGTATGATTTTCATCCCTTTGTGTTTTTTCAGCAAACCCTGTTTACACTGTGGTTAAGTGCTTTTTAGGGACAAAGCTTCAGCCAAACAGCCTCTTTTCCACCAGGTCGCAAACAATATGGATAATCGTAATATGCCCTTCCTGGATCCTCGGCGTATCATCACTGGGCACCACCAACGCCAGGTCACAGGCCCCCTTGAGACTTCCGCCGTCACGGCCCAGCAGACCCACGGTATAACAGCCCCGGCTGCGGGCCAATTCCATGGCGCTCTTGATGTTGGCCGAATTACCGCTGGTGGATATGCCAAACACCACATCACCCTGCACCGCCAGAGCTTCCACCTGACGGCGGAACACCAGCTCATAACCATAGTCATTGCCGATAGCGGTCAGGATCGATGTGTCGGTTGTCAGTGCCACCGCCGGCAGCGCCTTGCGTTCCATTTTAAAACGCCCGACCATCTCAGCCGCAAAATGCTGCGCATCGGCCGCCGAACCGCCGTTACCCATCACCAGCAGCTTGTTGCCATTGCGGAAAGCGCCGATCAGCCGGCTGATCAACTGGTCGATCTGCGGAGTCATCTGCTCTGCTATCATCTCGCAGACCCGGCTGCTGGCCAGCAATTGGGATGCGATCTCTTCTGTCATAAGGACACCTCTGATATGGATTGCGCCACCACACCCTCTGGGAAAAGGGCTCCATCAGCACCCGTCAGCGGGATAATCGCCGGCACCTCGCATGCAAGCGCCTGATACTGCCTGACAAAGTCTCTTGTGGCGGTAAAGCGCGACAGCGTGCGGATCTCCAGCGATGTATGCAGCATATCCCAGCCGGCCCGCATGAAATGCTGTTGCTGTTTGCGGTGCAGAAAAAGCGTAAAACGATGGCCTTTACGGGCCGATTCCAGCAACTGCTGTACAATCGGCTCCAGCCCGGCGGCATCGGTTTTGGCGCCGAAATAAACGGCATAGCTTCTGCTCTCGCCCCAACGCTGGTGGCAGACCTCGCGGCCAGCCCTGGCCAGACTGCCCAGCCGCTCCTCCGATCCGAACACCGTTTCCTCGCCCGCCGTAATCAGCGAGTCCATGCAAAGACGTGTGCGAAAGCCATGGCTCCAGGCCTGGCCGACATAGTCTCGCAGACACCATTCACCGCCGTCCAGTTGTTCATCAAAACTGCCGATCTCACTGCGCAGACGGCGGCTGAGCGCCAGAGCAGCAAACGAGATGTCGCAGGTCTCCGGGCAGGCCGCGGTTCTGGCACTGGCGAGCCGCACCCTGGTTCCGACCTTCGCAATCACAGGCGTGGCAAGACCATCTTTGGCCGCCTCTACCAATGGCGCAAGCCAGCCCGCAGACACCAGCACATGCGGGCGCACGATCACGGCACAGTCACTGTCTGACAGTTCCAGTCCCATGTTGATCGCCGGAATCAGACCAATGTTGCGCTCTGACTTCACAAACAGGCCGTCATCACCCAGCGGATCTGAAAATTCCTCCAGCATGCGTTCGGTTTCGCGGCTGCTGCCGTTGTCAACCACAACCAGCCTTGCACCGGGCGAATGGGCCAGCACGGCGGCAAGACAGGCGCGGGTTTCAAATGGGTTGTTCCAGACAGGAACTATGATGTCGATTAAGGGAGAAGGCATAGGGGTTTCAGGGTACGGGCCGCGGGACAAGACAGATGGCTGCGGCCCTGTCGTGACAACAGGTTGTGCCGGACAGGGCTGCAAGCCAGCTTGTGTATCCACAAACGGCGGGCGGGTATTCCGGCCTCAGGAAGAGACCGCCACACGGCGCAGCAGGTTCAGTTCATCCAGCACCTTGCCGGAACCAAGCACAACACAGTCCAGAGGGTTCTCGGCGATCAGCACCGGCACCTTGGTCACCTCACGCAGCAACATGTCCAGATTGCGCAGCATGGCGCCGCCACCGGCCAGGAAGATGCCCTTGTCAACGATATCGGCCGCCAGTTCGGGCGGGGTCTTCTCCAGACAGATGCGGACCGTATCTACAATCGAGTTGACCGGTTCCTTCAAGGCGTCGCGAATCTCATCCGAATTGACCTCGATCGTCTTGGGAATACCGGACACCAGGTCGCGCCCCTTGACCTGCTTGGTCAGGATTTCCGGACCCGGATATGCCTCTCCGATCTCGATCTTGATCGATTCGGCCATGCGCTCGCCGATCTGAAGGTTGTACTTCTTGCGGATATACTGGACGATCGCCTCATCCATATTGTCGCCACCCATGCGGGTCGACTGGGCGTAGACAATGCCCGCCAGCGAGATAACCGCCACCTCGGTAGTACCGCCGCCGATATCAACAATCATGTTGCCGGAGGCCTCGGTGATCGGCAGACCGGCCCCGATGGAGGCGGCCATCGGCTCCTCGATCAGGTAGACCTCGCGAGCGCCGGCGGATTCGGCCGATTCCTTGACAGCGCGTTTTTCCACCTGGGTAATACCGGAAGGCACACAGATCACCACGCGCGGCCTAACCAGGGTCTTGCGGTTATGCACCTTCTGGATGAAGTAGCGCAGCATCTCTTCCGTGATATCAAAGTCCGCGATCACGCCGTCCTTCATGGGCCGGATGGCCGTGATGCTGCCCGGTGTGCGCCCCAGCATCATCTTGGCTTCCATGCCAACCTTGAGCACCATCTGACGTCCGTTGGGCATTCTCTGGACAGCCACCACCGACGGCTCCCGTACCACGATACCCTTGCCCCTGAGATACACCAGCGTGTTGGCGGTACCCAGGTCAATGGCCAGGTCGTTGGAAAACATCCCGAACAAATAGTCAAATATTTTCAACATCTTTATGTAATCCTTTCTGATTCAACTCTCGGCAATACAAGGGTAAAAAAATTATCAGAGTGGGGTATTAATTGCAAGCAGTAATAAACTGGGGGGGGGTGGACGATTGTCGTTCAACTACAGCGGGATATGATCCGGCACTTGCTCACACAAAATCTCGGAGATAGCCATCTACCTGAGAAACGCGAAATTCATCAGACAGGTGGGCAGCACTGAAATACACAATTTGAGCTTTTACAACAGCACTTCTTGCAAACGGCACACGGGGCTACAGGGTGCACATGATCCGACGCACCCGATACTCCCCGCCAATCACCAGGTATTCTCCCTCGCCCTTCATGATACTGCCCGGCAGCAAATCATTACAGAAGAATACCTTGCAGACAGGCACAAACACTTCCCAGACCGTTGATCCGAACTCCCAGGCTCGTTCCTCCTCGTCGGTAAAGGAGACCAGGTTGTTCAGCCGCACAACCTGGTCGCGCTTGTTGATCTGCTTGATCAGTTCATGCTCGGACGCATCCTGGGTGCCACGATAGAGCGTCAGTTGCAGGCGGTTGCCATGGCGCCGGCTCAGCTCATACTGGCAGTACTCATAAAGCAGATCCAGCTGGGACTGAATCGCATTGGTGCGCGCACTGCCCTTCATCACATCGACCCGATAATCGTAAAACCCCTCACTCTGTACGTCGCTGATTGGTTTGCGGTGGTAGAGGGGCCTGATACCCATGCGGCTTTCCACCCAGGCTTTGAGCACCGCACCTTCAACAGAATTCGAATCCATCATCCAGCCACGCAGAAAACGCAGATAGCTATTGCGCAGGGATTTGCGCGCCATTTCAGTCTGCCCCTGCCAGTGATGCAGTTGGAACTTGACCGACATATAATCATTGAATACCTGCGCCCGCTCTTCCTTCGACCCAATCGTATCCAGGCGCTTGAACAGAAAGCGGTTGCCGTCCCTGACTCCCTGAATCTCCAATGGCTGGGGGTGGTCGTTGAAATGACGCGAGGCGATCACCCATGGCGGCTGATTGCAGTAGTTGAATGTCGGGTTGTACATATTCACCCCGTTGTGAATTACGTCGCTAAAGCTCCATCGGAGCAAACGAAAAGCACTTCTTGCTGCATGTCCTGCCGCAGGCGCCGCAGCCAACGCAGTTACCAGGGTTTTCAACCTTCATCAGCATCCTGGCCGTATCGTCATCATCAATCAACTCCTCGAATGCAAGCACATCATGGGAACAGACCTTGAAACACCTGCCGCAGCCAATGCATGCGCTTTCATCAATTGAGACAATGAATAATGGCACCCACTCCGTTTTGTTTTTTGTAAGACTGGTAATATAAGCCATTCCATACTCCTTTGAATTTTACCCTACCGTCAGGGCAAGGTCAGCGCACCCTTTCAATCTTCAGTAAAGCTGCCTGCCTGTACCTTGTTCATTGCCTTGCGCAGCCACGGTGGCGGATTATTGCGCAAGACCTCCTGAATCTTCCCGACCGTCTCCTTAAGACTTGCCTCTGTATTGGTCTTCATCGGCTGGATCTTTCTGGCAACCAGCTTGGCTGCAGCCGGACCGCCGATCTTCATGGTGTAGACTATGGCACAGTCGGCCAGCAGATCTGCCCTTGCAGCGATGCGATCTTCCTCGTCCGGGCCATGGGCGCCCACACTGATCACCTCAACAAAGGACGCATCTTCCAACCCCACCTCCCAGACATAAAAGGCATCTGCCTGTCCAAAATGCATGTCGATCATTTCGCCATTGCTGCTTGTAAACGCGATTTTCATAAAAACTCCTTTTTTGCCACAGAGATCACAGAGACTTCACAATAAAAATTTATCAAATCCACCTGTTTTGTAGCTTAACAAATATGCTTATCTGTCTGATTTTCCTCTGTGAACTCTGTGTACTCTGTGGCAAAGCCTTTCAGTTATGGGCTAACTTCTGTACTTCCTTGGCATTCACCTGAAACAGATTGGCCACCTCAAACAGCAGATTCATTGTGCCGCGATATCCAACCCAGACCTTCTGATGCGCCCCCAGCCTGTCAAACACCGGAAGCCCCGCCCGCAGATGGGCGCCGATCTTCAGCCTTGCCGCCGCCTGCCTGCCGTTGCTGTTGGCAACCAGCATGTCCGCACCGGCTGCGGCTGTCTCCAGGTCTTCCAGATCACCCACAAAGACGTTTGCACATGGCAGGCTGTCCAGACCGCGTGTGCGCGTGGCGCTGATGGCGGCCTGGATGTGGCAGCCCATGCCATGCAGGAAGCTGCTGATGGATTTCAGGTTGTCCGACTCCAGGGCCAGCGCAATTTTCTTTTGGCCAAACTGGTAATGGCTGTCCACCATGGCATCCATCAGCCGGCTGCGCCAGCGCCTGTGGCGGTCCGGAATCGGCATGCCCGAGATCCTTGACAAGACCTCCATCAACAGGTCGGTTTCTGCCAGGCCGCTAAGTGATGAGAAACCATAGACCGGCATATCGAAACGCTCCCTGTATTTCAGGGCTGCCCTGGCCAGAGAATCACCGACATATATCGTTGCCATGCTTCGACCCGACCTTCTGATGTCCGCCACTGTCACCCCGCCGGTAGACAGGGGAGAAACCACCTCATCAATATGGCCGTCCATGGCATTGGCAATATCCGGTATGGTCATCACCTTCAGACCGAACAGCTCGATCATCTCCTTGATCTCTTCCACATCGGCCGGGGTCAGATGGGCCCCTGGCAATAGGTTGACCTGTTTTTCCACTAAATCGCCAGATTCAGGCAACGTGGTTACAATCGCCTCCACCGCCGCCGCATAACCCTCCTGAAGCGACCCGCAATAGTCCGGCGTAGATGCATGAATAATCGGCACATTCCCAAACTCAGGGTGCTCCATGCGGAAGTGGGCAATGGCGCTTTGCACATCGTCACCCATGGTTTCCGTCAGGCCGGACGTCATCACCCCGACCACCTCGGGATGAAATTTTTCAATGACCCGCCTGAGCCCTTTTTTCAGATTCTCCCAGCCGCCGAAGATGGCCGTATCCTCGCTCATGGCGGTGGAGTTGAGTGCGATGGATTCCTTGTAATGTCTGGACAATTGCAGCCTGATGAAGGTCGAACAGCCCTGTGCCCCATGCAGCAGCCCCAGCATGTTGTCGATCCCCAGGTAGGCCATGGTGGCCCCCAGAGCCGGGGAGTTTTTTTGCGGATTAACCGTGGCACATTTGGTCGATACCTTCACGCGGGAACTGGAAAGCTCCTCTGCCAGAAACCTGTCAGCCAGCGACGCAGCGGCTGCAATATCAGCTACAAGTACGGCATCCCCCTTTTCCCATGGCGCCGGCCCATTCAATACAGGCCAGATCGGATTATTAACCGTCAGGTCCAATTGCCTGGCAAATGTGACCATCCCCTCATAGCCCGCATAGGGATGGGAACGGCCGTGGTTGATGTCGAGGAACGGGGTTTTGGTCTTCAGCGCCAGATACTTGGTCTTGCCGCCGGCCACGATCAGATCCGGCATCTTTTCCCGCATCACCTCCAGCAGCCCGGCTGTGCTGGTGTCTTCGATGATTTTGGCATCCTGGTGCATCAAGCCTTTCATGCGGTAAAAGTCTTCCAGGGTTGAATTCTGCGTACCTGCCGCCAGGATCTCCACCCCCAACTCCCGCAGTGCATCCACCATGGACCAGGTTTTCACCCCGCCGGTGAACAGCACCGCCCGCTTGCCCTCCAGCCTGGCTCTATATGGAGCGATAAGAATACGACAGCGTGTTTCCTCTTCCTCAATCAGCCGCTCCACACGGTCCTGCATAACCCGCTTTTCCAGTCCGTTGACGCTGTTGTCCAACTCGCGTGCAATATCACGCAGCGCCTTGGCCGTATCGGCCATACCGTAAAAGGATTCCTCGATGTATGGCATGCCGAAGTTTTTCTGCATCTTCTTGGCCAGATTGGTCAGGCTTTTGGAGCAGATGATCACGTTCAGTTTTGCCCGGTGGGCATAGCGCAGATCCGCAAACTTCGCATCACCACAGAAGCAGGATAAGATCTGGATTCCCAGTCGTTCGAACAGCGGCAGCATGGCCCACAGATCACCGGCAATATTGTATTCACCGATCAGGTTGATCGGATAATCTCCCAGCACCGGCGGCTCGGCGGTGCCGATAACATGCTTGAAAAGCACCTCTCCAGCCAGGCGGTTGCCGATATTCTTGTCGCCGATGAAACCAGGGGTGTTAACAGGTATGACCGGGATGCTGACCTTTTCCAAAGCCGCCTTGCAGACCGCCTCCACATCATCACCGGTCATGGCGGTAACACAGGTGGCGTAGACAAAGATGGCTTTGCCTCAGGATAGCGCTGGGCCAGTTCCAGAATCGACTTGTACAGCTTTTTCTCACCGCCGAAGATCACGTCGTTTTCCAGCATCTCGGTGGTAAAGCCGCGCCGGTAAAGCTGTGAACCACTGGAACGTGCGCCGCGGTTATCCCAGGAATTTCCGGCGCAGGCGATCGGGCCATGCACCAGGTGGATTACATCGGTAATCGGCATCAGCACCACGCGAGCGCCATCATAGGCGCATGAGCGTTCCGCACCCTCGCCTGGCTCTGATTTTTTACAAAACTTCGGCGCACCCTTGTCGTGGGTCTCGCATTCTGTCACTTCATAATAGTCGGGCTTTGCCATAAATCTGCCTCATCTTTCCGCAGGTAAGTCCCTCAAAGCCCCTGAAAAGCACAAAAGCGCCTTGCCCGGCCGATCATAACCCCACCATTCCCGGGTAGCACGAAGGAGGCACCCACCGGCATTTTCATGCTGGATGCGACCCGGGTATCTGAGGCTTCAATCAGACAGGACAATGGCGCCTTTGCCAAAACAACCTGCTGCAGTTTATCGTTTATAAGCACTTGGCATGCCAATATGGACAACTACCACAACACATCGGTTTACAAGTGTTTTTTACATAAGCCTCCCCAAAACAACCCGGACTGCCCACAAATTAATCACAATAGTCCGGATGATGGGGCCATCATCTCATCATCTCAAAATGCCTGTCATCACTGGTGTCATCAGTGATATCGATGAACCTGTTGCAGATGGTCGTCATCATGTTGATGGCCCCCTGGTAGCCAACCAGCGGATAGCGGTGCAGGCTGACCCTGTCATAAATCGGAAAACCGAAGCGAAACAGCGGGATGTTGGCATCCCGGGCCAGGAATTTGGCATGGGTATCACCAATGACAGCATCCACCGGATCGGTCATCACCAGACTGCGCAGGTGCCAGAGATCCTTGTTCATGTAGATCTTGCAGCCCGCCCCGTACATGGAGGCATCCAACAGCGCTTGCAAATCTTTTTCCAGTTTTTTGGAACCCTTGCTGCACAGGATGTGGTATGGCCTTGCCCCCACTTCCAGCAGAAAGGAAACATAGCCGACCAGGTAATCGGGATCACCATAGACGGCAAACTTTTTGTCATGGATATACTGATGGGCGTCGGTGATGGCATCCACGGCGCGGCCGCGCTCAGCCTTCAGCGACTCAGGCACCGGCTTGCCGAACAGCTCTGACAGCTTCAGAAGAAATTCATCTGTCTTGGCAACCCCGAACGGTACCGGCAGGGCAACATGCTTGCCGGAGTAGTTATCCTTGATCCAGCCGAAGGTCTTGGCCGTGGAGTACGGCCCCAATGTCATGGTCACCTTGCCGTTGATCGAATCCGCCGCGTCATCCAGGTCTGTGCCGCCTGGATAGGTCTTGTAGGTACCGGTCAGCGGCGCATCGAAAGAATCGGAGATATCAGCCAGCATCGTATACGGGATGCCCATTTCTTTCAGGATGCGCTTGTACTCGCGATAGTTGCCGGTGTTGGCATCAAATCCGGGCAATAGATTCAGCTTGCCGGTGCAGCGCCCTTCCACCTGTTTGCCGCTGGTAAGGGTCTGCAGGATCGATAGCAGCATGGAGTCATAGCCGTTGACATGCGAGCCATTGAAGCTGGGGGTGTTGGCATAGGGCAGCGGAAAATCCGCCGGTACGATCCCCTTGTTTCTGGCGTTTTTGATGAATGCCGTCAGGTCATCGCCGATAATCTCCGGCATGCAGGAAGTAAATATTGCTATCATCTCCGGCTTGTAAAGCGCATGGGCGTTTTCCAGCCCCTCATGCAGGTTGTTCTGTCCGCCGAACACCGCGCCATCTTCGGTCATGGAATCGGACACCGCCGGCGCCGGTTCACGGAAATGACGGTTCAAGGCTGATCTGTAATATGAAGCACATCCCTGCGATCCATGCACAAACGGCAACGTATTGGCAAAGCCGTGGGCCGCCAGTTCAGCGCCCAGCGGCTGGCAGGCATGGGAGGGATTAATCACCAGCGCCTGGCGGGCAAAGTTTTTTTCCTTGTACTCTTCAGAATTTATCCAGCACTTGACACGCTCCACCTCTTCCGGTGGCGTCTCTGTTACATATTTAACGGCAGCAGCCGATTCCGTTGCACTCATATGGTTCTCCTTTGGGCCGGCGACCAATCTGTCGCACGTCCGGTAATTTATTGTTTCGCTGGGGCGTTGCTCGCTACGCCCGCTGTTCGTTATTTTAAAACCAGGGCGCGGCAAGCAGCGCCCCTACATCATTAAAATGGCGACTTGACCAGATTCCAGACCGGGCTGTTCACCGCCATATCAATATCCCGGGCAAAGATCGGAAAGCCTTGATAGCCATGATAAGGGCCGGAATAATCCCAACTGTGCATCTGCCTGAAGGGGATGCCCATCTTCTGGAAGACGTACTTTTCCTTGATGCCGCTACCCACCAGATCGGGTTGCAAGCGGTTGACAAACTCCTCCAGCTCGAACTCGTTGACATCGTCGTAGATCACAGTCGCGTCCGGCACCACCGCAGCAGTGCGCTCATAATCATCACCGTGGGCAAACTCGTATCCTGACCCAACCACCACCATACCTAGATCCTCATATGCCCCGACGGTATGGCGCGGCCTCAGACCACCCACGTAAAGCATGACCTTCTTACCCTCCAGGCGAGGGCGGTACTCGTCAACAACCGCCTGCATCATCGGATCGTATTTGGCAATGACCTTCTCAACATTTTCCTTGATTTTGTCATCAAAGCGCTCGGCAATGGCCCGCAAACTCTGGCGTATCTTCGTCGGACCGAAGAAGTTGAACTCCATCCAGGGTATGTCGAATTTTTCCTCCATGACGCGGCAAATATAGTTCATGGAACGATAACAGTGGATCAGGTTCAATTTGACCGTATGGGAGGCCGCAATTTTTTCCAGTTGCCCATCGCCGGTCCAGATCGATTTCACATTCAGCCCGATCTCCTCCAGAAGCTGCTTCGAAGCCCAGGCATCGCCGCCAATGTTGTAGTCACCGATCAGGGCTATGTCATAGGGGGTTGACTCCTCTTGAAATCTGCGTGTGCCGAGCACGTAATCGCGAATACTGTCGTTGCTGATGTGGTGTCCCAGTGACTGGGAAACACCGCGGAAGCCTTCGCAGTTGCATGGTACTACCGGCATGTCCAGCTCTTGCGCCACCTGCTTTGCGGCGGAGTTGATGTCGTCGCCGATCAGGCCTACCGGGCATTCAGACAGCACGGAAAATCCTTTTGCCAGCGGAAACAGCCCACGGGCTTCATGCAACAGTGCTTTCAGCTTCTTGTCGCCGCCATAGACGATATCTTTCTCCTGAAAATCGGAGGTGAACTGCATGCCGAAAGAGGTGACACCGTTGACACCGGACTGCAGGTTACGGCGCGTACCCCACGAATACCAGCCACAGCCTACCGGCCCGTGTGACACATGCACCATATCGCTGATCGGCCCCCAGACAACACCTTTGGCCCCGGCAAATGCGCAGCCGCGGGCGCTCATAACACCCGGCACGGTTTTTCGGTTAGACTGTACGCAGGCCCCTGCCACGCCCTGATTATTGGCGCCCAGATGCGGCCCGCGCTTCTTTCTGGCCTTTTCGGGAAATGCGGCCTGCACCTCCTTGATCATGGCCTCGGTTGATTCTTTGGTTATACCTTCAACCGTTACTATTTTAGTTTCTTTTGACATATATGCGCTCCTTTCGGGAGCAGATTAAGGTCAAGGCTGGATTGAAATTTACATGTTCAACCGGAACTGAACCTCAGCCTGCTGAAAAATTAAGCTGCCTTCTCGGCCACACCAACAACTGACTCGTCTTCCACTTCCATAATGCCGAACTCCATCAGCAGATCTTCAAGCTCTTCCATTTCCAGTGGAGTGGGCACAACCAGCATCTTGTTCTCGGCGATCTTCTTGGCCAGGGTGCGATACTCCTCAGCCTGTTTATGCTCCGGGGAATATTCAATCACCGTCATCCTGCGCAGCTCCGCCCTCTGAACCTGGTTATCACGCGGTACAAAGTGGATCATCTGGGTGCCGAGCCGACGGGCCAACTCTGAAATCAGTTCATATTCCTTGTCAGTCTTTCTGGCGTTACAGATCAGACCACCCAATCTTACCTTGCCGGAGGTGGCATATTTCAGGATACCCTTGGAGATGTTGTTGGCAGCGTACATGGCCATCATCTCGCCGGAAGTCACGATGTAGATCTCTTCTGCCTTGCCTTCACGGATCGGCATGGCAAAACCACCGCAGACAACATCACCAAGCACGTCATAGAAGACAAAATCCAGGTCTGGCGTATAAGCGCCGTTTTCCTCCAGGAAGTTAATGGCCGTAATAACACCACGCCCTGCGCAGCCTACGCCCGGTTCTGGCCCGCCCGACTCAACGCACTTCACATCGCCGTAACCGACCTTCATGACATCTCCCAGCTCCAGATCCTCAACCGTACCGAGTTCGCGAACCAGGTCCATGACGGTATTCTGGGCCTTGGCATGCAGGATCAGCCGGGTGGAATCCGCCTTGGGGTCGCAGCCGACAATCATGACCTTTTTGCCGATGGACGCCAGACCCGCCACCGTGTTCTGTGTTGTGGTTGACTTGCCGATACCGCCTTTTCCGTAAATAGCTATCTGTCTCATGTGATGCTCCTTTCGCTCACCAATCCGTGAGCCTTGTGGTGTTCGGGGCGAATAAAAAAAGGCGCCCCATAGTGCTTATGGTGGCGCCTTTGCCAAAATCTGTTTTTGTTCAAACTATCTATTCAATTTTGTTTTTTCTATTGCACGGCCTGTGCCAATTTTCAACTAGTTGATTTTTCGAGACTTAGGTTTAAAGAGCAATTGAACCTGCCTTGCAGATACTAGGTTTGCCCATTATTTGAGCACTTTGTGTGCTGCAGGACTAACAGCACTTACGGGTTGAGGGGCTTGAAGTAACTTTCAGGTGGGTTGCAAGACAAATGATCTGATATTTTATGATAGTTCGTGTCTTTCGTGGATAAAATAATGCTTTAAGGCTTATTCTACAACCGCGGCCGATTTGATCTGCACCCAGACCGCTTTGCCCGGCTCGATCTGCAGGCCGGCCACGGAACGCCTGGTCACCCTGGACAAGATGGATACATCACCAACCCTGACCTTGACCAGGCTGAGGCCGGGATGCTCGGCATCCCCAATCGCCTCCACCTGTCCGGGCAGGCTGTTGATGATACTGCTCTGCCCGGCCGGTTGCAGGGCAAGGCTGACACCAGACGCCGGCACCCTGACCCTGACGTGTCGTCCAACCGGGATATCCCTGTCACGCGCCCACAGGCTTCCTCCGGCAAAATCCATCCGGGCCAGATGCCAATCCGGGTCACGCTGGCCGATCACGGCATCCAGCACCACCTCGCGCTCTTCACCGAGGCCAAGCGGCAGGTCAATGCGCGCCAACATCTCCGCCAGCGGACCGGCGGCCACTACAAGCCCGCCATCCAGCATTACCAGATGATCGGCCAGCCGGGCCACCTCGTCCGGGGCATGGGTCACATACAGCACCGGGATATCCAGTTCATCATGCAGGCGTTCCAGATACGGCAATATCTCCCGCTTGCGGGCCAGGTCCAGGGCGGCCAGCGGCTCATCCATCAAAAGCAGGCGCGGACTGACCGCCAAAGCCCGGGCAATGCCGACCCGCTGACGCTCACCGCCGGAAAGTCGATCCGGCCGACGGTCCAGCAGATGCCCAATCCCCAGCAGCTCCACCACCTGATCAAGGCTGACTATTTTTTCAGCAGACCGCTTCTGGCCGTATCGCAGGTTGTCCAGCACCGACAAATGGGGAAACAGGCTGGCCTCCTGGAAGACGTAGCCCAGCGGGCGTTTGTGTACCGGCCGGAAGGTCCTGGCGTCCTGCCAGATATCACCATTGAAGGACAACAGCCCCTCCCTGGCACGCTCCAGACCGGCAATGCAGCGCAAAAGCGTTGTCTTGCCCGAGCCGGAATGCCCGAAGATGGCGGTCACACCCCGCCCCGGCAGCTGCAGATCAAGATCCAGGGTAAACCCGGGCCAATCAACCTTGAAGCGTGCGTTTATCATGTCCATTGCCTAGTCCTTCTGCTTTCCGGGCCGCCTGGCATATAACGCCAGCAGCACCAGAAAGGAAAACACCAGCATCACCGCCGCCAGACGATGGGCCTCGCCGTACTCCAGCGCCTCCACATGGTCATAGATCTGCACCGAGGCCACCCGGGTGACACCGGGTATATTGCCGCCAATCATCAGCACCACACCGAACTCCCCCACCGTATGGGCAAAGGTCAGGATGGAGGCGGTCAGGTAGCCCGGCAGCGACAATGGCAATACAACACTGAAAAAGGTGTCCAATGGGGATGCCCTCAACGTGGCCGCCACCTCCAGGGGGCGGTCGCCGATGGCTTCAAAGGCGTTTTGCAGCGGCTGCACCATGAACGGCAATGAGTAAAAAACCGAGGCCAGCACCAACCCCCAGAAGGTAAATGGCAGTGCGCCCATGCCGAGGCATGCCGTGAGTTTACCCAGCGGCCCGTTGGGCCCCATGGCCAGCAGCAGGTAAAAACCTAGCACCGACGGAGGCAGTACCAGAGGCAAAGCCACTACCGCGCCAATCGGGCCTTTCCAGCGGGAACGGCTACGGGCCAGCCACCAGGCAATTGGGGTGCCCAACACCAGCAGGATGGCGGTCACCAGACCTGCCAGCCTGACCGTCAGCCAGATGGCCTGTATGTCACCTTCATCGAGAAACATTAGCTGTCCTGTCAGATTTCATAACCATATGTGCGGATGAGCTTGCGGACCTTCTCCGTTTTCAGATAGGCCATCAAGGCCCTGGCTGCAGCATTGTCCTTGCCTGTAGACAAAAGGACTGCGTCCTGCCTGATCGGGCTGTGCAATTTGGCAGGCACGATCCAGGAGGAGCCGCTGGTCACTTTGCCATTTTTCATAACCTGCGACAAGGCGACAAACCCCAATTCAGCATTGCCGGTGCTGATAAATTGATAAGTCTGGGAGATATTTTCACCCTGAACAAACTTAGGCTGCAGTGCTGCCAACAGCCCCAGTTTTTTCATGGTCTCGATGGCTGCTAACCCATAGGGTGCCAGCTTGGGATTGGCGATGGACAGTTTATTGAAGCGCCCCTTGACCAGCACATCACCTTTGGCGTCCACAAAGCCCGGCTTTGCCGACCAGAGCACCAATGTTCCGACGGCATAGGTAAACCTGCTGCTGGCAACCGCAAGCCCGTCTTTGGCAAGCCTGGCCGGCTTCCCATCATCGGCGGAGAGGAACACCTGATAGGGGGCGCCGTTTTTAATCTGGGCGTAAAACTTTCCGGATGCCCCGAATGACAACACCGCCTTGTGCCCGGTATCCTTCTCAAAATCAGCGGCAATCCGCTTCATCGGCGCAGTAAAGTTGGCGGCCACGGCAACCGACACCTCTTCTGCAGCAGCAATTGATGAAATTATAAGCAACAGACAGCAGACCATCCAGACAGATAACTTTTTCATATAACCACCTTTCGACCCTTTATTGGTTGCTTGCGGCACGCCTGCCGGTCTCCCGGCTCCATGCAGCACCGCCATCTCTTGCACCGCTCTGTGCCTATTGCAGCAACAAACTACATAGTTTCCATCCGGAAACTCCGGATGAGAAACTATTGGATTCCGATTTGGAAAGCGGGGATTTTTTCTCCTGGCAAGAAAAT